>JAMOAX010000076.1:0-14702 GCA_039908555.1 Magnetococcus sp. DMHC-8 | reverse complement strand
TGGCGGGTCCAGGGCAGAGCCCTGGGACTTTTCTGTTGCCTTTTGGCGCGCTTTTAAGAGAAGCGTGACGCGGTTTTTGCGTCACGCGCAGCGCGCCCAACATGCGCCGCAGGCGGTTTTTGCTGCGGCGTTCTCGGCATGCGCCGCAGGCAGGCAGGTTGTGACACCCTGTTGGACGAAACGATGATCAAGGCCGCCGCAGGCAAGCTGACGATCCTGGAACGGCTTGCAGCTGTCAATTGAGCTTTGTTACCCCACTACTCAAACGACAACACCAGTTTTTTCCCCATGGCGGCGGCGGCTTTTTCCAATTGTTTCAGGGATGGCCAGTGGCGATGGTTTTCCAGGCGATGGGCGGTTGTCCACGATGTATCCGTCGTTCTGGCGATTTCTGCCTTGGAACAATCATCCCTGGCACGACGCATCAGGATCGCAGCCTGCGTCTTGGCGTCCGGGGAGACGTGGCGCGCACCAATGACATCCCTGGCCGGTTCTGGAATCGGGTATCCGTTATCTATTTTCCATCCAAGCATGGCAGTCAGCACCTCGGCGGCGTTGTGCAGGGCATCCTCCTCGTTCTCCCCCTCGGTAAACGTGTCGTCCATGTCAGGGAATCTGACAAAAAAACCATTCGGTGTTTGTGGTTCCAACAGGACTGGGTATCGTATATCCATTTTCTTGTCAGTTATTTCAGTTTGATGCCGGCCTGCCGTTGAATGGCGGAGAGCAGTCCATCGCCCAGATCCTGTTTGCCATGCACCGGTACCGGGATGGCTCTCCCATCTTTTACCAACACGTGATGGCTGCCGGCGATCCGGTCCAGTTTCCAGCCAGCTGCCTTCATCTGTGCGATGACTTCGTGCCCATTCATGATGGTCATGTTAGATCAAAATTGGTTGAGTGTCAACCAATCATTGACCAGTCCAGGTTTGATATCATGCTGTATTTTGTAATCAATCATGGCCCAGCTACCGTGTTGCCAGTCCGATGAGGGTACGATAGTCGTTCCGGTAGACCTCCCGGTCGTGGGGAGGGTCGAAACGACAGGGCAGGGTGCGGCAGTAGGCCTGATCGGTGACAAAGTCCAGGATCAGCCGGTAAATGTTGAAGTGGGTGAGGTATTCATGTCGTTCCGGCTTGCCATCCCGGAAGACCAGCAGGCGGTTGATCAGCAACCGGTCCGGCCGTTGCTGGAAATAACCCAGGGTGGCATACTCGCCAATGCCGCCCGGCAGGGGTGGCAGGTGATCGCTGACCAGCACGATCAGAGCGGTGGGGTCCAGGGCCAGCAGACGCTGGAGATAACCGGCCAACGCCTTGGTACGGTAGTAGTGCTGATTGAAAAGTTTTTCCAACCCCGGGGGGGCGTCCGGCAGTTGAAAGAGCGGCGGGCCGGCCCGGGGCCCCAGATCAAATGGAAAATGGCCATAAATGGTCAGGAGATAATTGAAGAAAGGTTTTTTCGCCGCCAGCAGTCGCTGGACATGCTCCAGATTTTGCGCAAACAGATCCTCATCGAAAAAATATTCATTGTCGTTGTCATCGCTGCCTTTCGTCAAATAGGTATCCTGGTTGGGGGTATACTCTTTGGCAAAATAGACGGCATCAAAATCGAGGCTTTGGTAGGCCAGAACGGTGTTGAAAAACTCCGGCTTGTAGGCGTTGGAGGCGGTGCTGGCATATCCCAGATCGCGCAGGATGGTGGGCAGGCAATAGGTTTTGGTACCGGTAAAAATGTTGAACTCGATTTCGTCAAACTCCTGGAAGGCCGGTACGCCGCAGAGCACCTCAAATTCGGGCTGGGCGGTATAACCGCCGAAGATGGGTGAGATGGAAAAGCCCAGATGCTGGCCGACCAGTTGGCGATAATCCGGGTGGGTGGGTTGGAGCTGTTTGGGCGCCTTGTCGAACAGGGTGGGATCGATAAAGCTTTCCAGAACGATCAGATGAACATTCCGGCCATTGGCCTGCCGGTTCAACTCCGGCGGCACGCGCAGGGTGAGTTGGTCCATGTCGCGGTAGCGGACCAGGCTTTGTCGGGTCTCCTTGCGTTTGGCCTCATGGTAGAGGGAGGTGCTCAGGCGGCCGTTGTGTTCCACATTGACCACATTGGAATAATAGATGACCTTGATGGTCATTTGCTTGAAGATCCGCAAAAACCCTTCCGGATGGAGCAGGGGGGAGGCCACAATGCAGACTGCCGGCAAGATGGCCAGCAGGCCGGAGACGGAGAGCCGCAGGGTTGACAAAAACAGCCCGGCGGCGACCAGACCCAGCAGACCCAGCAGGAGGCTCGCCCCCGTTCCCAGCACGCTCAGCAGTTCGGGGAGTTGGGAAAACTCTCCCCACTTGGGGATGCGGGCAAAGCGCAGGAAATAGTAGTCATGTCCCAGATAGAGCACGGCCAGCGGCAGGGCGGCCAGCACGGCCTGCCACCGGGAGGGTTTGACGAACCGGTTCAGACAAAAGTAAAGATAGAGCAGCAGGGGGATCTCCATGCGCCAGATGCCCTTGGTAAACTCGATGATCGGCGATGTGGCGGTATAGAGCAGCACGGCGGCCAGGAAGAGGGTGTACCGGTTCAGGAGCAGAGGGGAGAGGACGGCAAATGGCATGGATGCGATTCCTGATGTGTGTGCATGAGACCCGGGCGGCGGGTCTGTTCAGGGTCAGTCAGGGTCCCCGACGGGGGGCCGCCGGTGCCTGGGGATGGCCACCGGTCGGTTACCCATCTTCCCCGGCCGGCAACAGGTGACGCTGTACGGTGGCGCGGAGGAGATCCATCGGGATCTCCCGCCGGATGGTTGCCTGGCCGATCCGGTCGACCAGGACGAAACGCAGGGCGCCATCCAGGACCTTTTTGTCCCGGGTCATGGCCTCCAGGTAGCTCTCCACCGGAAAACGGGGGGCCTGGACCGGCAGACCACAGCGGGTGATCAGGTGCCGGATGCGCTCGACATCGGCGGCGGGACACAGGCCCAGTTGCCGGGAGAGGTCTGCTGCCATGACCATGCCGATGGCAACCGCCTCACCATGCAGCAGGGCGCCGTAACCGGTCAGGGTCTCGATGGCATGACCGAAGGTGTGGCCCAGGTTCAACAGGGCTCGCTGGCCGGTTTCCGCCTCCCGTTCGTCTCCGGCGACAATGGCGGCCTTGATGGCACAGCAGGTGTGGATGGTGTCGATCAGCGGACGGGGTTCCAGGCGCAGTATGCCTTCCAGATCCCGTTCCAGGCGGGCAAAAAAGGCGGCATCCCAGAGAATGCCATACTTGATCACCTCCGCCAGACCGGCCTGGCGCTCCCGTGCCGGCAGGGTCTCCAGGGTGTCCACATCGATGATTACCTGTCTGGGTTGATAAAAAGCCCCGATCAGGTTTTTGCCGAGGGGGTGGTTGATGCCCGTTTTGCCGCCGACCGAGGCATCCACCTGGGCGAGGAGGGTGGTGGGCAGCTGCACGAACGGCACCCCCCGCAAAAAGGTGGCCGCGGCAAACCCGGTCATGTCCCCCACCACGCCGCCCCCCAGGGCCAGCAGGGTGGTGGTCCGTTCGCAACCGTGTTGAATCAGGGCGTCGAAAATGGTCTGCAGGGTCGGCCAATCCTTGTAGGCCTCGCCGTCCGGCAACAGGATGGACAGGGTGACCAGGCCGTGCTGGCGCAGGGCGGTCTCCACGGCCGGCAGGTAGAGGGGGGCCAGCGTCGTATTGGTGATGATGGCCACCCGTTTGCCGGGCAGCAGGGGTCGCAGTCGCGCCCCCAGATGGGGGAGCAGACCGCTGCCGATCACGATTTCGTAGGATCGGGAACCCAGCGCCACCGTCAGATTGTCATCCGGGATGAGGGACATGATTCACTGCCTCGCCTGGTCAGAGTGGTCGACGATCCGGGGGGTAATGAACACCAGCAGTTCCGTCTGATTGTTGGAGGTCACCTTGTTTTTGAACAACCAGCCCAGCAGGGGAATTTCCTGCAACTCCGGTATGCCACGCTGGCTGTCGCTTTCGCGGTTTTGCAGAATGCCGCCCAGCACGATGGTCTGGCCATCCCGGACCAGCGCCTGGGTCTCCACCTCCCGGGTGTCCAGGGCCGGCGGGGCACCGGGGGCGACGGCTCCCTTGATGGAGTTGTTCTTGGCCGTGACCTCCAACGTGATGTAGCCGCTGGCCGTGACATGGGGGGTCACCTTGAGGCTCAGGGCCGCATCGATGTATTGGTAGATGATGCCGCCGCTCTGGGATTCCGCCGGGTAGGGCTGGCGGATGCCCTGGCTGATGTTGGCCTCCTTGTTGTTGGCGGTGAGTACCCGCGGGCTGGAGATGGTTTTGGCCTTGCCGTTCACCTCCAGGGCGCCCAGCTCGATATCCAGGTCCAGCAGGGGTGACAGGGCCCCCAGATGAATGCCCAGATTGCTGGGCACACCGCTGCCTACCCAACTCGGCATCTGGCCGACCCCCGGCAGCATGCCCACATTGAAGGCGGGGGTGGCGCTGCCCGTCATCAGGGCCCGGCGTGCCGATTGCGTGGTGAGATCCTGCTGCACCTGATAGGCGTTGCCGGCTGAATTGGCGATTCCCAGCGCGGCGTCCGTGCCGCTCTTGTAGTTGAAACCCCAATTGATGCCCAATCCCGTGGCGCTGTCCCGTCCCACTTCGACGATGCGGGCCTCGATCAGCACCTGGGGAATGGGCTTGTCCAGTTTGGCCACCATCTCCCGGATTTTGGCCAGGTTGGCGGCCATGTCCTTGACGATCAGGGTGTTGGTCCGCTGATCCACCGAGACGCTGCCGCTGGCAGAGAGCAGACGGGGGGCACGGGCGGCTTCCCGTCCGCCTTGGGCCGCCGCGCCGGCCGGGTTGGGACGGGCCGCACCGGCACTGGCGCCGGCCGCGGGCGTGCTCCCCGGGTTTTTCTGATCGGCCTCCATGAGCAGATCCCGTATCTCTGCGGCCTTGGCAAAGCTGACCGGTATCAGCTCGGTGACGATGGGCTCCAGTTTTTGCTTGCTCTCCCTGGCCTGCCATTGGGCGTCGGCCAGACTTTGCAACTCGGCGATGGGCGCGACGCGCAACACATTGCCCTGCAATATTTTACCCAGCCCCTTGGTCTCCAGGATCAGATCCAGAGCCTGATCCCAGGGCACCTCGACCAGCCGCATGGTCACGGTGCCCTTGACCGTATCGGAGATGAGGAGATTGAGGCGGTTGAGTTCGGCCAGCAGACGCAGGGCGTTGTGGATATCGATCCCCTTGAAATCCATGGAGACCTTGGCCCCCGTGTAGACGGGTTGCGCCGGACCGGTCTCGGCGGTGGCTGCGGGCCTGACCTGCAGCAAAATATTTTTGCCTTGCTGGACGATCTCATGCTGATCCCCGGGCGCGGTGAGTGTCACCACCACCCGGGTGTTCGGGCCATCCGGGTAGGTGTCGATACTCTTGACCGGACCGCCAAAGCTCTGTACATCCTGGCGCTGTCCACCCGTGCCCCGGTGGGAGAGTCCCTCGGCCAGGCGGGTGCCCGGCAGGGTGATGGTCAACTGCTGCCCCTCCCGGTGGCTGTCCAGCAGCACGGCCGCGTCGTTGGTGCGAATGGTGAGCAGGGCGGTGCTGCCCTTCTGGGTGAAGGTCACCGCTTCCACCTGGGGCGTGTGCTGGACGACCGGCGCGGTGGCGATGGCCGGCAGCAGTTGGATGACGGGCATCGGCTCGGTCCGGTCGAGACGCATCACCGCGTTCGGATCGGCCAGCTCGATGATCAAACGGGTTTTGTGGGGTTCGGCGGCCAGGCGCACCGTGTTGACCTCCCGGGAGGCAACCGGCACGACCCGGTCGGTGGTCGGACCGGTGACTCCCGCAAAATCGAGGACCAACCGGGGAGGCTCCTGCAGGCGAAAACTCTCCGGCTCGGGGATGGTGCCCGCCCCGAACAGGTGGAGCAGGGTCCCCGTGTGGCTGTGTGACACCTGCAGGTTGTCGATACGATTGCCTGGTGCGCCGGGGGACGGTTGCCCGGGAGGGGCTTCGTCTGCCACGGCAGGCGCCTCTGTCCGGGAGAAGAGGGTCAATTCCAGGCCGTTCGGGCGCTCCCGGATGGTATACTCGACCGGTTTGAGCAGCGCAATTTCCAGACGGCTGGTCTGGTTATCCCCGGCCATGGGAAACAGCCCCGTTACGCCGGGCAGGGCCAGTTGTCTGGGTTGTACGGCGGGTTCCAGACGGACACCGGCCAGGGTGAGCAGCAGTCGAGGCGGGGAGTCCAGGGCAAACACCTGATAGGACAGGGACCCGTTGGCCTCCAGCAGGATGCGCACGCCCTGGCTGGTCTCCAGGGCGTCGATGCGGGAGAGGAGCGTGGCCGCTGCCACCGTTGTCGTCGGGTCGGCGGGTGGTTCGGCGGTGACCGCCGTGCCACTGTCCGTCGTGATGATCGTGCCGCCCTGCCCGTTGGCCGGTCCGGTGGCAGATGCCGGCATGAGCAGACAGCCGCCCAGGCCGACCGCGCCCCCCAGCAACAGGGTGCCCGCCAGCAGGGAAGAGGTGATCCGATTATTTTTTGGTCTTGGCTGGCCCATGGTCCCGTCCGGGTTCCTCCGTTTTGTGCAACTGTAACGTCATGGTGTAGGGGGGATCGTTCGGCCTGGGGGCCGGTTCCTCGATGACGACCTCGCCATCCCGAATGCGTGCCACCCGGCCCTCGTTGACACCGATATAACTGCCCTCGCGCACCACATGGCCCGTGCCATCCGGATCTTCGACCATGGCGACCGGGCTGCCCTGGAGATGGGCCGGACTCCGGCTGGTCACGTCAAACAGGATGGCCACCAGCTTGAGGCTGTCCAGTTGGAAAGACTCCAGATACTCCTTGATCCGGGTCTGTTGGCGCGGGCCCGGGCCGGTCGATTCATCCGGCAGGACCGCGACGGGTGCCTGGAAAGGATTCCGCCTGTCCTGTGCCCGGTAGACAAACGGCTCGGTCCCGGCAGCCCCGGGTGCCGATGGCACAGGGTTCGCCAGGAGATCAGTGCCACCCAGCAGCATGCCGATCAGGAAAAGAGTGCGGCCTTTCATTTTTTGTCTTTACCTTTGTTGCCTTGCTCTTTTTGCTCCACGGCCTGCTGCGTGAGAAACCGGTAGGTGGTGGCCCGGGCCTTGGTCACCAGTATCTCCCTGCGCTCCTTGACCTGTTCCATGGTCATGTCAGCGAAGGTGACGATGCGCGGCAGGCGGGCGACCCGGTCCATGAACAGGGCCGTGGCATGGAAAGAACCCCGTACCTCCACGCCGACCGGCACCTCGGCATACAGTTCGCGGGGAATTTCCGGCCCGGGCGCAAACAGGACAAATTCCAGCCCCTGCTCATGGCCCGCATTGGAGATGTCGGTGAGCAGAGTCGGGATCTCCTTTTCTGAAGGCAACTTTTGCGCCAATTTTGCCTCCTCCTCCTTCAGTTTGGCCAACTCCTCGCGCATTTGCGGCAGTTTGGCCAGCAGACGCCGTTTGCTGGCCAATTGCTCTTCCTGTTGTTTCAGGTTGGCCTGCAGCTTGTCCATTTCGGCGAGCCGGTCCTGCAGGAACAGATAGGCGTAGGCGGCGCTGATCAGCAGGAGCAGACCGCACCCCACCCCGATCTTCTGGATCGGCTTCAGACGCAGGACGACAAGAGGGTCAAATCCCAGTTCCATGGCACTATTTCCCGGGCGTCGATCCCGCCTTCTTCCCATCCGGCGTGGGGGTGGCGGCAGGGGTGGATGGTTTGGGCATGGCAAACTTCAGATTGAGGGCAAACGATTTGAGCTTGTCCTTGTGTTCTTTCTGGTCTTTTTGCTCCTGCTGTATCACCTTGGACAGCTCGATGTCGGCAAAATAGGGGGAGGTTGTCAACAGGCGCATAAAGTCTGCCACCACCGCATTGGAGGTGGCCAGCCCGGTCAGGAGCAGCACATTTTTCTGGGTTTCCAGCCTGGTCAGCCAGACCTGCTCGGGAATGGTTCTGGTCAGTTCATCCAGCATGTGGATGGTGATGGTCTGTTCGTTGCTGAGGCGGTTGATGATCTCCAGTCGGGTCAGCGCCAGGGCTTTTCTGTCATTGATGTCCTTGATCTCGCCGAGTTGTTCGTTCAGCTCCTGGATGGTCTGGTCATTGTTGCGCTGGGTGGTGGTCAGGGTATCGAGTTCATCCAGGATGAGCAGATCCACGCCAAACACGAGCAGCAGGCCGAGCGCGAACGTGGCAGCCCAGGCGATCAGGATGGCATTCAATTTGCGCACCCGTTGGGCGGAACGGTAGGGCAGCAGATTGATGCGAATCATCGTTTTTCTCCTCGCAATGCCAGCCCCAGGGCGACCATGAAACGGGGCGCCACGGGGTGGAGCTGTTCGAGCGAGGTGTTCTGCGGCTTGCCACGGCGGGGGCGATATGTCAGATTGGCAAACGGCTCGGCGACCCGGGTCGGCAGGCCCAGATGTTCCTGGATGGCGGTCGCCGCATTGGGCAGCAACGCACCGCCGCCGGAGAGACAGATCAGGGTCACGGGTTGGTCGGGGTGGCCTGTTTTATGGAACCCGACGGCCTGGCGGATCTGCTGGGCCACCTGTTCCAGGAAAGGCAGGACTATTTCTGTCTGTATCGCCAGCGGATCGGAATGGTGTCCGCCCTGTTGTTCTGGCATAATGAGTCGCTGCTCGGCTTCGGTCCAGCCCAGGTCGCCACGTGTCTTGATCTCGTGAATGATCTGGCGGCAGCCCAGGGAGTGGTCGCGGATGTAGCCGGGCAGACCATCGGGGGTCATGATGGCCATGTTCAGGAAGGTGGTACCGATATTGACCAGGGCAATGGCGCCGGCTGCCGGGTTGGGTGTTGGCCCGGTTGGTGCCGGGGTCGGCCCGGTCTGCAGCAGGGTCTGGCAGGCGTTGATGAGGCAGAACAGGTCCAGGTCGCACACCTGCGGGTCCAGTCCCGCCTGGCGGATGACCTCCGTGTGGCCGAGAATCAGCTCTTTTTTGCAAGCGGTCAGCAGGACATCCATGGTCTCGCCGGTCTGGCCGAGGATCTGGAAATCCAGGTTTACCTCATCGATGTCGAAGGGAATGTACTCCTCGGCCTCCAGGGCGATCTGGTCTTCCAGGTCCAGTTCGGTCATGGAGGCCGTCTGGATTTTTTTGGTGATGATGGACGATCCTCCCAGAGAGAGCGCGGTCTGTCTGGTGGTGATGCCGGTGGTGGCCAGCAACTCCCGAATGGCCTGGGTGACCACTTCGGCCTGTTTGATCTGTCCGTCGACGACCGCTTCCGGGGGGAGGGGCTGAATACCGCAATGCAGCAGTTGCCATGCCTTGCCGGTGCGTTGAATTTCAGCCACCTTAATGGCAGAGGAGCCGATGTCCAGGCCGACCACCGGTTGATGGGTCGGCACGACCGGGCGTGATGACCGGGCGGGGCGGCGCAACAGACGGGTCAGGGCAGACATGATCTGTCAACGGGACGGCAGGCCGCGCCGGTCCGGGCAGGCGCAGCGGCGGTGGATGGGAACAAATCGCTCACTTTTTTGGCAAGTTCGTGCATGATCCATGGATAACACTCCAGAAATAAAGCCCACCCGCAGGGTACGTCCCAGGCCGACTGCGCCGCGGGAAGGTGCCGTCCGCCGTACCACGGCCCCGCGCCGGCGGCCCATACCCGCGATGACCGGTTCCGGTGGGGGCTGGCGATGGCTGCGCCGGATTTTTTGGGTCCTGGTGGTGACTGGCATGAGTGGTGTAGCCATTGCTTGGGGAGCTTATCTCCATTTTTCAAAAGGGTTACCCGCTTTGTACGGTCTGGCCGATTACCGACCCAGCCTGGTGACGCGGGTTTATGCCCGGGACTATCAACTGTTGGGTGAATTTTTTTTCCAGAGGCGTCAATTTGTCCGGATGAGTGACGTGCCGCGCCCTCTGGTCAACGCTTTTTTGGCGATTGAGGACGCCAAATACTTCCAGCACCCGGGTATCGACCTGTTAGGCATTTTTCGTGCCGCAATGGCCAACCTGCGGGCGGGGCGGGTGGTGCAGGGGGCTTCCACCATCACCCAGCAGGTGGCCAGGACATTTTTGTTGAGCTCTGTCAAGAGCATAGACCGAAAAATCAAGGAGGTTATCCTGGCCCTGCGGATTGACCGGGAATTTACCAAGGAGGAGATTCTGGAGCTGTATGTCAACCAGATTTATCTGGGGGCGGGGGCCTATGGTGTGGGAGCGGCGGCCCGCATTTATTTTGACCGGGACGTGTCAGAATTGACCCTGGGGCAGATGGCCATGCTGGCCGGTCTGCCGAAGGCGCCCAATCATTACAGTCCGTGGCGCCATCCGGACAATGCGCAGAAGCGGCAGCGGTTGGTGTTGAATCGCATGGTGGAGGTTGGCTTTGTCACCCAGGCGGAGGCCGATGTGGCGGCGGCGGAACCGTTGGGTTTGGCGCGTCCCCAGGAGCCTCTGGAGGCGGTGGCGCCCCATTATCTGGAACACGTGCGGCGTACCATTCTGGGCGACTGGGGCGAGGGGCAGTTGTACAAGGGGGGACTGGATGTTTACACCCCACTGGACCCGGTGTTGCAGCGTTATGCGCAGGATGCGGTGCGGCAGGGATTGGTGGAGTATGATCGACGGCATGGCTATCGGGGACCTTTGGAGCACCTGGAGCGGGTGCAGGATGCGGCGGTACGCAAGGCGTGGCTGGCCTCCAAGGTGGTGACCGAGTTTTCTTCTGTTGCCGATTATCAGATTGGTCTGGTGCTGGGGGTGGACAACCGGCGGGCCCGGGTATTTTTGGCGGACGAGCAGACGGTGGATGTGCCGATGGAGGGGATGGTATGGGCACGCAAGCGTCAGGACGAGAGCAAACGGCCCGGCAAGGTGGTGGGACCGCCCGTCAAAACGGTCCAGGATGTGCTGCGGGTGGGCGATGTCATTCTGGTGGACCCGCCGGACGACAAGCGCAAGGTATACCATCTGGCCCAGGAACCGGAGGCCGAGGCGGCGCTGGTCAGTCTGGACCCGCATACGGGGCAGGTATTGGCCATGGTCGGGGGGTACAATTATGAAAAGAGTGAATTCAACCGTGCGACCCAGGGGCAGCGGCAACCCGGTTCCTCTTTCAAGCCGTTCATTTATGCGGCGGCGCTGGCTGGGGAGATGACGCCGACCACCCTGGTGGACGACTCGCCCATGCCGTTGGCCTATCGGGACCCGGTGACGGGGGAACGCAAGGTATGGCGAGCGCAAAATTATGAGCACAAATTTTACGGGCCGACGACGGTGCGGGTTGGTTTGGTCCATTCGCGCAATCTGGTGACGATCCGGATACTGAAGCGGGTAGGCATGGGGACGGCCATTCCATTTTTGAAAAGATTCGGATTTGACATTCCCGATTTTCGTCAGGATTTGTCGCTGGCCTTGGGGACGATGGGTTTCAGCCCATTGAAAATGGCGTCGGCGTATGCGGTTTTTGCCAATGGGGGCAAGTTGATAGAGCCGGTCTATATCTCCCGGGTACAGGATCGGTTCGGGCGGACTGTGCACCGGCACCGTGGCGGGGACTGTTCGTTGTGTCATCAGGATCTGGACCGGGCCGGGATGCTGGGGCAGGAGCAGTCTGAGGCCGGGGACCGGGATGGGGTCGTGCCGGTATTGGGTCGACCGGTATTGGACCCGGCGACGGTTTATCAAGTGACCAATCTGATGAAGGGGGTGGTGACCCATGGCACGGGTCAGTTGGCCAAGCAGTTGCGCCGTCCGGTGGCGGGCAAGACGGGGACGACCAATGCTCTGCGGGATGCCTGGTTTGTGGGGTACAATCCTTCGCTGGTGACATCGGTCTGGGTAGGCATGGATGACAACTCCACGCTGGGTCAGAAGGAGACGGGCGGACGGGCGGCTTTGCCCATCTGGGTCAAGTTCATGGACAAGGCGCTCAAGGATGTTCCGGTCATTGATTTTCCGGTGCCGAAGGGGATTGTGCTGGAGGAGATTGACGCCGAGACGGGCCAGCCGGCGACGGCGGAGACGCCCCCGGCTTTGCGGGTGATGGAGGCTTTCAAGCCGGATCAGAATCCTCTGTCTGCCCAGTCGCGGGAAGGTTCAGCCGGTTCTGACGTGGCACCACCGGTGGTGGTGGACGGATTTTATTGATGGAGTGCCGAGCCTTGCGATGGATTCGTCCAGGCTGCTGCGCCTTGCCCGTGTGCGCCGCAGGCCAGTTGAAGGGATCGGGTATTCTGCCGGAGGAGGGGTGACTCAGACCGCGTGCCCGGTTGCCTCCAGGCGGGCGGTGCGCGGGCAGGGTTGACAACCCCGCCCACATCCTTTATGGTGCCCTTGCCCTGGCGGACGTACGGCAGCAGGGGCAATACAGCGGGGGCGGTTAGCTCAGCGGGAGAGCACTACCTTGACACGGTAGGGGTCACAAGTTCGATCCTTGTACCGCCCACCATTAAAATCAAATACTTACGGCCACTCTCTGGGTGGCCGTTTTTGTTCCAGCACCCACATAGTACCCACCAGGAAAAAATTCAGCACCCAGTACCCGGCCCGACAAGGCGCGTTGATCCCCCATCCACCATCCCCTTCTGACACTCCCCCATCGTCACTGCTCCCTGCCAGATGATCCTGCCCAGCCAGGCTTCCCCCCATCGCCTCCACCAGTTCGGGAGTGCCATTGGCCACAACCGCCTTGGCTTGGCGATAGGTTTCCGGGTTGCCGAAACCGGCTTTCTGGGCAGCGATGTCGTCGGTTCTCTGGCTGGATTTCGATTGTCCAAAATTTTGGACAATCGCTCCATCTGCTCGTGGCCCTCCATCAGCATTGAACCGCCGCCGATCCCCCAGATACTCCTCCACCGCCCGACCAATCGCCACCCGCTCGACTGTGTTCTTGCTCACCCCGTGCTGGTTGGCCAGGGTGGCGGCCGTCGAAGTCGGTTTGGTGGGTGGTTGGGTGGAAACGAATGGATCAATTTGATCCGTTCGTTTTTCAGCACACTTGTTCCCTTCTTGCCCCCCATGCGCCTTCTTCACCCGCAGATGCCGCCGCCCCAGCAGCAGTATGAACGCATCCGGGGAAAGATTCCGCCTGCCTTCTGCGCGTTCGTCTGGCAACGTTTGCCGTGCTGGATGATGGTACGTACCCACCCTGGCGGGAAAACGCAGCACAATGCGTCCTATGCGGTAATGGCGTGATTTTCAGGGATTGCCAAACGTGATATGCTGGCCGCCTGAACCAACCAGGGGGAAATCATCATGAGCACGCCAGAAGAGAAGCTGTGGAGCGCCGTATTGAAACAGGCAATCGTAGACTTGGAAGATCCTCTGCATCGCGGCAAGGCGCTGGGGTGGATAAAGTCAAAAAGTGACGAAATTGGTTCTTTTCAATGGGTTTGCTTCACGTTGGACAAAGAACCGCTGCGCATGCGTGAGCGCATTTTTGCCAGGTACAAAGCTGTCCGGCAAATGGCCCGCATGCAGCAACGTGCGCCGCGCCGGTTCAGAGAGCTTTTCGGAGAGATGCCGACAGAGTGATCGCTTTGCATTTGTAAAGCGTTTGTAAAGCATGCTTGTGGGTGTCGCAGGGGTGGGTGATGGCCATGCCGCCAGGAACATGAACAGGGATCACCGCTTCGGTGGATCGTTTTGCAGACTGACTATTGTCAGCTTTACCTGCCTTGGCGGATCGTCCTGCTTTCTCACTTCCAGCTTTCCCTGCCTGACTTCACGCCTGCTCTCGTCTTGCTCGATCCCGCTCATAACCGCAGATTCAGCCGCCATGTTCATCATCGCGCTGTGCGCTGTTTTCTCCAGCGTCTCCACCCCTATCGCCAGCGCCTGCCGGATGACAGACGCGCGTGTGAGTCGGCCAGCAGTCGTTGCTGTGCCGGTGCCTGTCGTGGCCATCGAGCCAACCAGCGCATCTATCCTGTCCCGCATCGCGCCGGTCATGCGAATAGCGAGCGAGACACTCTCAGGTTCGTTGCCGATCATTTCTGTCCCCCATTTTCCCAAAAAGTGTATCCCAATTTGGCTACATTCTACGACAGACTGGCGGCACTTTTCAAGCTGGAATGTATTCAAAACGGGATACGTTTTGTGCGTTATTGAACGTCACTCCAATCTGCATCTTCGTCGGCAATGATGCGCGCAGGCTGTACGCTGGGTACAGATACCTGCGGCGACTGTGTCGGTGCCGGCGGCTTGGGTGTGCGTGCCATCTTGATCTTCCTCGAATCGGCAAGCTGTTTCTCGAGAGCCATTATCCCCCGGATCATCATATCCCGCGCCGCAGACGATCTGGTAACCCGGCCATAGTCCGGTTGTGTGGTGTGCTGCTCCAAGTAGGAAACGACAGCATCCAACCTTTCTACCAGACTGGCCGAAAGCCGGACGTTGAACTGGACGGAACCCTGTTTCGACATAGACTGTCTCCATGGCTGGGGGGGATGTTTTTTGTCGATGGTACACGACTGCTTTACGTTTGTAAAGCAAGTTGCTTTACGTTTGTAAAGCAGTCAGTCGAGTGTCGCAGGGGTGGGTGATGGTGGCCGCCGTCCTTGGCAGCCCCAGCCAGGAAGTCAGTGCTTGCTTTGCTTGGCGAGATGCTCCGCAGCTTCCCCTGCCGATAAGGCAAGATCAACAGACTCACCGACAACGGACAAAACTTCAATCAGTCCAGCCACTT
>JAMOAX010000075.1:0-14797 GCA_039908555.1 Magnetococcus sp. DMHC-8 | reverse complement strand
GCGCACGGCATCGGCACTGCCACTGGCGGCCTCCTTGCCCGCATATCCCAGCCAGGCATAGGCCAAACCACCAGGAGCCATGCAGACCAGGGAGGCCAGCAGATAGTGATCCAGACGGATGCGGGTCAGCCCCAGGGCATAGTTCAGCAGGTTGAAAGGAAAGATCGGCACCAAACGGACAAAGGCGACAAACCGCCACCCTTCCGCCTCCACCCCGGCCAGCAGGCGTCCCATCATGCCGCCCGCCCGCCGTGCCACCCAATCCCCGGCCAGGTGACGGGCAATCAGGAAGGAGAGGCCCGCACCGGTGGTGGCCCCGACCAGGCAGAGCACTCCACCCAGCCAGGGACCGAACAAGGCGCCACCGGCCAGGGTCAATACCGACCCCGGCAGAAAGAGCACGGTGGCCAGGATGTAGAGCAGCACGAAGAGCGCCATACCCGCCGTTCCCCATCCCTCCACCCAGGTGGTCCACTGAACGGGATCCAACAGATCCCGATGGCGGTATGCCAGCACAATGGCCATTACCAGAGCCAGAGCAGCAACGATGCGCCAGATCATGGCTGACCGGGCACCTGCGGAGACGACAGAGTCCGTTGCAAGAGCCATCGTTGTTTTTCTCCCATGCAGTCAATTGTGATCCCGATTGAACCGGGTGTATTCCCCCTCCAGCCAGAGAGGTTTCAGATCGATTTTTTTGCCCATTTTTCCTGCATCCCGCAACTCTTCCGCTGTTGTGGCGATGGAGCGGGCATTGTCGTCCAGTTGCTTGTGAAAGCGGTGGGACATCTCTTTGGCCCCATGGGCCATCCCCTTGTAGGCCCCGAGGTTGGTAAAATACCACATGTCGAAATAATCCCGCTCAATGGCACTCACATTGTAGAAGGCCGAGGCCTGTCCCTCATAAAACCCGATGCGCTCCAGAGACAACAAACGGGCAATCCAGTCCATGGGATAGGGGGGGCGATCCCCCGCCGGGGGGCGCAACAGGCCATCGCTGCGCAATGATTTCAGCAGTCGCTCCACCCCATAGAGCTGTTTCCAGGTGGACTGGCGTTCCGCATCCAATTCCTGGAAGAAGCCCCTGGCCACCTCCTCTGGATGGCAGTCGGCACAAACCTCCCGCCAACGTTTGCGTTTGATCTCATTTTCGGCAGTTCTGGGATTGATCTCCCGAATGCCAAATTTCCAGACCGCCTTGTCCGCCACCTGGTGATTGCCCTCCCTCATGTGGCAATAGGCACAGCTCGGGGTTGGATAATTGCCTTTTCGCAGTGGTTTGGTCCAATCCCAGCTGGCACCCTCTTTTTGGTAAAGCTGACCGTGGGGCGAGGAAAAGTAGGCCAGATCATCGGGATGAGGTGGACCGCTGTGGCAGGTCAGACAGGCTTCTGGCCGACGCGCCTCCGCCGGATCAAAGCGATGTCGGGTATGGCAGGAGTCGCATTTGGTGGCCACCGAGTGGCATTGCAGACAGGCAGCCACCTCTGCCTTGGGTTTGTCGGCAAAATGTTTGCTGTCCACCGCCCGTTCCATGGCCAGGGCGTGACTGGGAAAACCGTATTTTTTCTCCTCTTCCACCTGCGCCAGTCGCTGGGGGTGACAACCGCCACAGCTCTGGGGAGTTGGGAAGGTCAACTTTTGATGATCCTCCCCATGACAGGCGGGACACCCCACCGATGGCTCTGCCTGGGCATGGCGACTGGCCCGCCAATCCTTGACGATGCCGGGGGTCACACCCGTATGACATTCCACACACTCTTCCCCCTTGAACACCCCCGCCATCCGTCCCGTTTCCGGGCGATGGTAGGTGGCCGGATCCCAATATTCATGCATGGGATCGGGTTGCCAGTGTTCGGCATGTTCGCCAACCCCCCGGGCACCTTCCGGCAGACCGGACCAGGCCAGCCAAGGCCAGCACAACAGCCAAACTACCGCTTGGAGATGGGTAATCCGCATAGCGTCCCCAGATTGTTGATGAGTTCCGCGTTGCTGCCGATGCGCCCGGAATAGTGCCATGCTCCAGCCAGTACCACAGCCAACAGCAGGGCAAAGCCAACCGCTCGCCAACGGGTACCAGTCTGCTGCCAATCCACCAACCCGCGCAACCACTCCCGGTCCTGGTGCAACCTGGAAAAAAGCAGGTTGCGCACATCGTGAAAGGCCAGACTCCTGGTGGGACATTCGGTGATGCACCGTCCGCAGCCCATGCACTCGCTGGTATCCACTTTGCCTTTTTCGGCACCCAGGTGCCACACCGGAATGCCCATATCGCAGACCTTTTCACACAGACCGCACTGGGTACAGGTGTCTTTGTTGTAGTCAATCCGGAAGGTGCCCACCCGGTTCAACAATCCAAAGGTGGCCCCATATGGACACAGGTACCGGCAATAGCCCCGGTTGCCGATCCACGGTGAGAGAAAAAAGGTCAGGAAATAGGGGATGGCCACCATCAGGCCGAAAAAGCCCAGATAGGCGGTGGTTGTATTGTTGGCCGGTCGCATCATGGCCCACATCGCCCCCAGATAGAGGGCAAACCAGAAC
Source organism: Magnetococcus sp. DMHC-8 (assembly GCA_039908555.1). Lineage (GTDB taxonomy): Bacteria > Pseudomonadota > Magnetococcia > Magnetococcales > Magnetaquicoccaceae > Magnetaquicoccus. The sequence continues at coordinate 12,253 of JAMOAX010000075.1, read as the reverse complement.
CATTTGAGGTATCGCAACCGCCACGCCCATGGACCACGCGGCACATGATCCGCCTGCCGGAAGGGGAAACCCACCACCTCCCGGATGCTGACACAGGGGCAGTTCCAGCCACAGATCACCCGCCGCCCGAAGAGAAAAACGGCCCCCAGCACCAGGAAAAAGGTGAGGGTGCCCGGGGTATGCAGCGACGGGAAGGCAGGCAACACCCCCAGGTAGCCCACGTAGGGTTCGATGAACGGGAACGACCAGGGAATCAACCACCACAACACGGTGACATTGGCCACCAGGATGATCAACCGTCTGCGGGTATAGGGATTTTTCTCAGCCAGAATGCGCCAGAGGCCGAACGCGAAAATAATCACATATTCGGTATAGCGGTTGAGCCAGATGGCATTCTCAAACAGGAACAACCATGTTTCATTGAGCCATCCCAGAAAGGCCCAGGCAAATGCCAGCAGCGCCAATCCCTTGACCCACAGGGGGTAACGTCCGGCCAGGGAACGTTGCTGGCCTGCAGGCATGCAGCGTTGCGGGCGCACCTTGGCACGTGCATCCGTGATGGGCACGATGCGTGGGGACGGCCTGGTCGCTGCACCCTGGCCCATCTCGTCCGCCACTCTGTGTTGTACGTCACTCATGGGAGGCGATTGCCGACGGCACAGTCTGTCGACGTGCTGCAGCCAGCTTGGGTAGATCGGACACACCTTGTCCTGCCCGGCTGTTTCTGGAACTATGAAAGACAATATCCGTCATGGGGTGCCTCCTGGAAACCATGCAGTCCAACAATCACGGATAAACCTGTTGGTTAATTAATATTCAACCATGTAGAAGAATATCATGTCAAGCAATTTTTCCAAGCAGGCACTTTTTGATCATTTGGCCCGCATCGGCAAGGCGGTCGGACAAGGACACCGCTTGGCTTTGCTGGAATATTTGGCCCAGGGGGAGAGAACAGTAGAATCTTTGGCCCAACTGGCCGGATTGTCGGTGGCCAACACTTCGAAACATTTGCAGCAGCTGCGGCAGGCTGGATTGGTGACAGCGCGCAAAGCGGGGCTTTATGTTCACTACGCCCTGGGGGACCCGGCAGTGGTCACCTTGCTGCAAGTGATTCGGGGCATTGCGGAACGCAGGATTGGGGAGGTGGAAGCCTTGGTACGAGGCTATCTCCTGACCAAAGACGGCATGGAACCGATACCGCGCAAGGAGTTGTTGGAACGGATGCGAGAGGGCACAGTCACCGTACTGGATGTGCGACCACCAGAGGAGTATGCCGCAGGGCATTTACCCAAGGCATTCAATATTCCGTTGCGTGAGTTGGAGCGTCGATTGCATGAACTGCCCCCGGGACGGGAGGTGGTGGCCTATTGTCGAGGAGCCTACTGCGTGCTTTCCTTTGAAGCCGTGGCACGACTGAGAGAAAAAGGGTTTGACGCTCGACGTCTGGAAGAGGGTTTCCCGGAATGGAAACTGGCTGAGATGCCGGTTGAGGAGTCGGAAAAGGAGACGGGATAAAGGGTACACGCGGCCTGATTGTGTTGTACACCTCATGACAGGCTGCCAAGCCCTGACGGCAACGGCCGGGATTGCCGGGCTGTTGGTGCCACACCACCAACCCTTCCGCAAAACGCTCGACCGCCCGTGTCAGGGCAGACAGGTCCCATGTCACGGTTGCCATGATACGCTCCCGGTTCAAACCAGCTCCAGCACCTCCCTGGCCAGCACTGCCTCCGGCTGCTGGGCAATCTGCTCCAGGGAGTCGGCCAGGCAGACCTCGACGGCAGAGGGAGCAACAGCCTGAATGAATAGCCGTTTCTTGTCTGTCCCCATCCCGAAAGTCAGGGTTTTTTCATGCAACCCGGCCACCCCGCGCGGCAATTCGCCAAAGACCGAGCGGGGCAGAGTGGAGTAGACCAGGGTAAACACCCGCCGCGTGGGCGTGCCCAGTTCATGCCACTCTCCGTACGGGTCGTTCTGCATCAGGACCGGTTTGAAACAGCCTCCCTTCAACCGCCCCGCATACCAACGGAACGGCGATTCCTGAATGTGCTCAATGACCGGCGGATGACCGTCACCCGCCTTGTCCTGGTCAGTCGGCCGACGCTTGCTGGTGGTGTGAATGGCCAACAGTGTCTCTCCGGGAATCAACCGCAGCAAACCGATGGCCACGCCGGTTTTGGCCGTGGGTCGATAGGGATTGTGGGGGTCGCCCGCCGGCGGGCGGTGGACGATAAACTGCACCTCGGCGGCCGGGTCGAACAAGGGCAGGGATTGCCGGATGGACTCCATGATCGGATTGATGCGGGTCTCCCCGGTCGGAGGGGTCCAACGAAACATGTTGTGCTGGAGCAACATGGCATACAAGGCCTGCACCAGCAATGCCCGGCTGGCGTTGCCGGCCTGCAGGATATGGATCTCCTTTGGCAACTGTCCCCGCCGGACAAAGGCCTGGTGCATGGCGATAAAAAATTGATATATCCCTTTGCCGACCCGCTTGACCAAAAACTGGTTGATGGCATTCCGGTCCACCACCAGTTGAACCGAGACCTTTTCCCGCTTGCGATTCAACAACTCCAGATCGACCGGCAACCGGCTGTCCGGTTCCGCAAAACAGGGCGTATTGGGGTCCAGGGTGAATTCCGTGTCCAGGATGGCATGATGCAACAGATCACTGATGACATCGGATTGACGTCGGCTGCCTCTGGCACCGGCCTCCGATGACCCGGCGGTGGGCCATTGAAAATCTTCCCACAAATGACGAACCCTGGCCATCAACAGGGCCGTATTGGTCTGCGCGGTCTGCGAGCGGTCGATAAACATTTCATGACCGGGAAACGGGTCCGCTTCCGGGGGGGCGGTAAAGGAGATCTGGGCCGACCGGCACACATCCAGATTGTGCACAAAGGTGAGAAAGGCCACATGGTGCACCAGATTTTCGCCTCCCAGGTACATGTCGCCACTGGCGCCAAAATGTTCGATGACATGCTCGTATCCCTGTCCTTCCTCCCGGGGGGTGGGCAGACGATAGTGACCGAAATCAAAATCGGTACTGCCTCCTCCAAAATCGAACACGGCAAAAGCCGTGCCCTGTTCGGTGGGCTGGATGCCCAGTTCCGACAGGGCGCAGGCGGCATAGGCGGTGGGCTCGGAGGCCTCCTCCCGGACCGCAAAGCGCCGAATGAGGGGAGAGTCCATCAGAGAAAGGGGCAGACTGCGCATCAACCCGCGGGCAAACGAGGCGAGAATACGCCGCTTGACCTTCCTGGGATAGGTGACGGGAAAGGTCATGTAATATTCCAGAAACAGACCGCTGGATCGGCTGTTGATGAACAGGCCCAGGTAGTAGGCATACAATTCGATGGGGTCAAGGGGATCGTTGCTCGAGACGGAAATGCGCTGACCATGCACAGGCATCTGCGGGGTTGCAGCGCACAGTTCCATGTCGGCCCCCGATGTTTGATCGGAAATGCGCAACGCCGGTTGATTGCCCCGGTCCAGGAGGGGGGCCTGTTTGATATTGGTCAAAATGCTGGCAACAATGCGCTGGTCCGCCTCGTTTTGCCGATAACTGGCCAGGGCCGTGTGGGAAAAATGAAAATCCTCCCAGCGCACCAACGGCCGGTATGCCTCGGAATTCCAGGCTGCCATCAGGTTGGGCAGATTGATCCACTCCATGATGGTGGGATTTTGATAATCCTCCGGGGCCGGCTTGCGAAAAAAATCGGTGATGCCGACCCGCAGCAATACGGTCTTGCCCTGTTCCCGACAGGCCACCACGGTGGAACTGGTGCCAAAGTCGATGGCCACGGCCCCCTTGCGTACATCCCGCTCCGGGTTGCGCGCCTCCCAGGGCTCCTGCAGGCGCACCTCCAGCCAATCCTTGCCCAACAGGGATTTGGGTTGATACAACTCCCACAACCCTTTCCGGGGATCGTGCAGATAGGCCTCCTCCAGGATGGGCAGACGGGCACGGAGATGATCCCCTTCCAGCAGGTATTGCTGCAGGACCGCCATGGAAGGGACAACAGGCTCCTTGCGCCGTTCATTCAAGGCCATGGTCAATTTGTAGAGAGCACTCAGTTTTTCCTGCAGACCGGCAATGCCCGCCGGCAACAGCGCCGCCGCCACGATGAAGGAAAAAATGCCCCGCTGGGAGATGCGGTGAATGGGCAGCAGCAGGCTGGTCTCGGCGCCATCCCCTCCGGTCGGAGCTCCGGCATGGGGACCACCCCCCACCGTGACCACCCCTGCCCCGAGAGGATCGTGCTCCTGGCCGGCGGCATACAGCCTCTTGTGCCGCAGTGTGGCCTTCTTTTCCAGTGGCGGTTCGTTGAGTATGGAACGAACCTCCTCGACACCAGGCAGTTCCCAGTGCTGGAAAGTATGAATCTTGAGCCGGGCAAGCTGGTCGAACAGTTCGCCCTCCGGCAGCGCCATACCACTCAGCCACCACAGGCAGTTCAGACGGTTGTCGAACACCAGATCGGGATATTTCAGGAAGGAGACAAAACGGTCACGCAACAGCAGTCCCATGATTTCCTGACGCAGCAGACGCTGTCGCTTGGCCAGATCCGCATCGGTGGCAGTCGGCAACGGTTGCGACAGGTGCGTATGACGGACCCACACGGCATGTACTTTCATGTTCTTGATCCCCGGCAATGGTTCCACAGCAGATGACAAACAACGGCTGTCGGGAGTGTACACCATCCGCACGGGGGACTGAAGGAGGAAACCGGCATCCGTCAATCGGGGGGCTGTTCATGCACCTTGACCTGGTCGCGCCCGGACTGTTTGGCCACATACAGGGCTGCATCGGCCTTGCGCAGCAAATCTTCGCCGACGGCGCCGTGCCGGGGCAATGCCGCCATGCCGATGGAGACACTGACCTGTCCCAGGGCCACCCCGTTGTGCTCGATATGGATCTCTTTGATCTCCTGGCGAATGGTCTCCATCCGCTCCCAGGCGGACCCCACATCCAGACCGGGCATGACCACCGTCAACTCCTCGCCGCCATACCGGCAGGCCAGGTCGCTCTTGCGCAGACGGGTTCTGAGCAGCACAGAGACCTCCCGCAACACCCGGTCCCCGGCATCATGGCCGAACGTATCGTTGAACCGCTTGAAATGGTCCACGTCCACCATGGCCACCGCCAGGGGTTGTTGCAGACGGGTCGCCCGGCTGACTTCACGGGGCAAGGTTTCATCCAGATAACGTCTGTTGAACAACCCGGTCAGGACATCGCGCACCGCCTGTTCCTTGAGTTTTTCACGCATGCGCAGATTGGCCAGTGACAGCTCCACGGCCTCCCGCACGGTGGTGGTCAACCCCTCCGTGCGGGCCAGAGGCTCCCGTTGTCCCGGCTCCAGATCGCGCAAATGCATGAATCCCAACAACTGGCCCTGCCCCCACAGGGGCAGACAATAACAGAGCGGTGTGGCATCGTCGCTCGCAAAACTGCAACAACCTTCCCGCCGGGCGGCAGAAATCTGCCAGGTGCTGCCGGCGGCACAACTGGCCGGCGGAAAAATTCCCTCACTCTGCAGGCCCCAGCGACCGGCGATCTCCGGGTCGCCCCCCTCGACCGGAATCAGCAGGAGCAGCCCGTCCATGCCGTCAAACAGTGCGGCCAACGACTCTTCCATGACCTGAATGGCCTCCTCCATGCCCAGACAGGACTGCAGGCGATCATTCATCCGGCTGATCAACAGCAGTTCCCGATGGTGCCGCTGCAATCGGGCCAGAGAGTCGGCCAGGGCCTGGTTGGCCTGTTTGAGCGCATGCCGTCGATTGTACAATTCCAGCAACAGGGAGACCTTGGCGCGCAGGATGCGTCCATTGATGGGCTTTTCGATATAGTCCATGGCCCCGGCATCATATCCCTGCAAACGGTGAAACTCGTCCTTGCAAACCGCCGTCACAAACAGAATGGGTACATCCCGGTTCCGATCCTCGCTGCGCAGCCATTCGGCCACCTCAAAACCATCCATGTCGGGCATCTGCACGTCGAGCAGTATCACCGCCAGATCATGGTCCAAAGCCAGCGACAGGGCCTCGTTGCCGGAAGCGGCAACCAGTATCTCCGCATTCATTTTGGCCAACAGGCTGCGCATGGCCACCCGATTGGCCGCCACATCATCCACCACCAGTATTTTCGGCAACGATTCGCTCATCTTCATCCCTCCCCCTGCCTGAACTGAACAGCCTTGTTTCCATTTTTCCCCCCAGGCGCAGATGTCTCCATCTTTTTGCACCGTTTTCATGGTCATCCACCCCCCGGTCTCCCCGGCGCCTGCCCTCCCCCGGGTCTCAGCCGGAACAGACGCATCTCCCTCTTCACCGCATAAAATGTCTGTTCCAGGTCCAGGCCATCCAACCCCTCCCGCAATCCCAGACACAGATACCCTCCCCGTACCAGACTGCCCTTCATGAGCTCAAGACAGTGGCCCTGCAGATGGTGATCGAAATAGATCAACACATTGCGACAGAGCACCAGATGGGCTTCGCAAAAAACGCCGTCGGAAACCAGATTGTGGTGGGCAAAGACCATGGTACGCCGCAATCCTGCCGCCATCTGCACCAAATCCAGGTGCGGTTGAAAATAATCGGCCAGTCTGCCTGTTCCCCCGGCCCGCCGGTAGTTGTCGTCATACAACGCCATCCTGTGGGCCGGGAAGACACCCTCCTCGGCAGTCGCCAGGGCGGCGTCGTTGATATCGGTCGCATAAATCTGGCAGCGGGCGAGACACCCCTCTTCGGCCATGAGAATGGCGAGCGAGTAGGCCTCCTCCCCGGTGGCACAGCCGACCTGCCAGATGTTGATCCGGGGAAAAGTCTGCAGGATCGGCACCACCTCCCGGCGCAGGGTCAAAAACACCTCCGGGTCGCGGAACATTTCTGTGACCGGTACGGAAAGGCCGGACAATACCCTGGCCAGCAGATCCGGCTCGCGCAGCAGCTTCGGCACCAGATCGACCAACCGTTCCAACCCGAGCTGCTCCCGCAACGCCCGCAACCGCCGTCGCAGCGAGGCCCGGGCATAGTGGCGAAAATCATAGCCATGACGCAGACGCAGGGCCTCCAGCACCAGGTGGATCTCCGTCTCTTCGACGCCACGAACCTTCATGATGCCATGGCCTCCACATCCGCCTGGGCCAACAAATCTGCCATCAGGTCAAACAGGGCGGTCAGATCGACAGGCTTGGTCAAATAGCCGTTGGCGCCCGCCGCCAGACACTGTTCCCGATCACCGGTCGTGCTCTTGGCCGTCAGGGCAATGATGGGCAGGGTCTGCCAGACGGCTTGCGCCCGAATCTCCCGAATGGTCTGATACCCATCCTTGTCCGGCATCATGACATCCATGATGACGACATCCACATCGCTGTTGGCTGCCAACTGGGTCAGGGCCTTGTTGCCATTCTGGGCCATGAGCACCTTCATCCCTCTGCCCCGCAACACCTTGGAGAGGGCAAACATGTTGCGCATGTCGTCGTCCACAACCAACACCTGGCACCCGGTCAACAGGGCAGTGGACAGAACCGGCTCCGGCACCACGGGCCGGACATGGGACAGGAACAGATCCACCTCCTCACGCAACCGATCAGAGGAATGACCACCACGAATGATAATGCTGTCGGTAAACTCCCGGAACCGCAGCAACTCCTCTGCGGTCAAATGGCGGGGGGAGTAGACCACCACCGGCAAGAGGTCCAGACCGAATTCGCTCACCAGCCTTTGCAGCAGGTCGACCCCTTCGCCCACCGCCATGCCCAGGTCCAGAATCAGGCACTGATAGGGTCTCTCCCGCAGGCGGGCCAGACAATCCTCTCCCCGTTCAACCTCCTCAACCCTCACCCCATCCTGCCGCAACAACCCGGCCACCTCCTGGCGCGAAACGGGGTCCGAGTCCATCAGCAGGGCCTGCCGACCTCCCTGGTCCGCCTGGACGACCCGGTCAAAGACCTGGGCCAACTGGGCCCGCGTCACCGGCTTGGTCAAAAATCCCACGGCTCCCATCCCCATGGCACGCAGACGGGCATCCACAGCCGAGACAAAATGGACCGGAATGGCCTGGGTTTGCGGGTCCTGTTTGAGACGGTTCATGACACCCCAGCCATCCATGCCGGGCAGCCCCACATCCAGAATGATGCCCATGGGGTGGAAGCGCTGGGCCAGTGACAAGGCGGTCTCTCCGTCCCGGGCCAGCAGGCATCGGAATCCCCGGCCCTTGGCCTGGGTGTAGGTGATACCCGCAAACGCCGGATCATCCTCCACCACCAGCAGCACCGCATCCCCCGGTCGAATCTCCTCCCGGTCGTCCACCGGATAGGGCGCGGCGGGTGGCAGGTCGGGCAACACCGGGACGGCCACCGGAATCGGCACCACAGCAGCAGAGCGCTCCCCTGGCGCGGCATCAGGCAGCCACAGGGTAAAACGGGAACCCTCCCCGACCTGGCTGGTCACGCCGATATCGCCGCCCAGCAGACGGGCCAGCTTGCGGGCGATGGACAACCCCAGACCGGTACCGCCAAACCGGCGACTGGTGGTGCCATCCGCCTGCTCGAAGGCGTTGAAAATGCGTTCCAGCTTGTCGGATGCGATCCCCACCCCGGTATCGGCCACCACCAAGGCCACCCCCCTCTCTTCCCAGGCCATGACCGTCAAGCGCACCTCTCCCTGTTCGGTAAACTTGATGGCGTTGCCCAGCAGATTGGTCAAAATTTGTTCCACCTTGCCCGGATCGGTATGCACCACGGTCGGCACATCCGGGGCCAACACCATCTGCAACGCCACCCCCCGACTTTGAGCCATCCGCTTGAAACGCCGCTCCACCACCCCAACCAGCTCGGCCACCTTGACCGCCTCAATCACCGCCTCCATCCGCCCGGCTTCCACTTTGGAAATATCGAGAATATCATTGATCAGCCGCAACAGGTGGCTGCCACTTTCATGGATGATGGTGGCCGATTCCACCTGATCCCCGGTCAGATTGCCCGTCTCGTTGCCGGCCAATCCTTCGGCCAGAATCAGCAGACTGTTCAGAGGGGTGCGCAATTCATGGGACATGTTGGCCAAAAATTCCGATTTGTACCGCGAGGCCAGCTCCCGTTCGACGGCCCGCTTTTCGGCCACATCCCTGGCCTCGATCAGGGCCTGTTCCCGATCCTCCAGCAAGCGGGCCTTGTCCTGCAGGGCCGTGTTGGCCCATTGCAACTCCTCCCCCTGCACCCGCAACTCCTCTTCCGAGGTGCGCAACTCTTCCGCCTGCCTCTCCAGAATATCCCCCCGCGCCCGCAACTGCTGGTTGGCCACCAGCAGTTCCTCCTCCTGGAGTCGCAACGTCGCCTGCGAGGCCAACAGCTCATCGGCCTGTTGCCGGGTGCGCTGCAGCAATGCCTGGGTCTTTAAACTGCGCTGCAGGAGTTCCAGATGCAGCGCGGCCATGGGCAATAGCTCCGCCAACAGGGCATGATGCTGCTCGCCCAACGGTTCAAAGGTGGCCACCTCCACCACCCCGTGCAGACGCTCTTTCCAGACCAGGGGCGCCACCAGCACGGTCAATGGCGCGGCACGGCCCACTCCGGAGGCAACGGCGATGTAATCACCCGGCACGCCGGTCAAGACCAGGGTGCGCTGCTCCACCGCACACTGTCCGATCAGCCCCTCCCCCAGGCCGATGTGTGCACCCAACCCCATCTGCGGGTCCAGGGCATACCCACCTGACCGTTCTAACCCCCCCCGCTGCTCGTCAAACAGAAAAAAGGCTCCCTGGGCACCCCCCAGGAGGGGTACCAGACGCGCCATCATGGTCTGTCCAAATTGTGCAATGTTTTCAGCCTGGATCATCACTCTGCTCAGATCCACCGAGGTCTCCTTGAGCCAATGCTGTCGATCCATCCCCTGGACTGCCCGGTGGAACACCCGCAGGGCCCGGGCCATATCCCCCAACTCATCCCGATTGTCCTGGCCGGGAATGGCCACGGTCAAATCCCCGCCAGCCAGACGACCCATGACGCCGGTCATGGCCTGCAGGGGACGGGCAATCCCCCGCGACAGCCAGCGGGCAACCAACAAAGAGAGTACACAGGCCAGTAAAACCATGCCCCCCATGAAGCCGATGGTCCCATGGTTGTGCACGCTGGTCTCCCTGTCCAAACCTTGCAACAGTCGGCTGTATTCCTCTGCCTGACCACCGGCCAGAGCGGCAAATTCAACATTCTCTTTCTGGGTGATCTGCCGGACCACTTCCGCCAGCTCCCGCTCCACTCGCAAGTATTCCTCCATCGCGCCCTGCAACTGGTTGGCCAGCGCCCGAACTTCCGGGGTGAGATGGCCGCCCAACTCACCCAGGGCATGATCCAGAGTCTGCATTTCACGCTCCAGGATCGGCAGCACGGTGTCGTCCGCCACCCCCGTCAAACGGGCCAGCAACGGCGCAACCCGATGCAAATGGCCGATGGCCCCATCCACCCTGGCCAGGGTCTCCATCCCGTTCGTCCCCTGGAGGAGATGCTGCAAATGCCACAACCGAGCCTCCATGCCCCGCAGGATCGGCTCCAGATTGCCACGCAACAACAGACGCCGCTGCTCAATCAACTCCGCCAGGAGCGTCACATTGGCCTGCAGGGTACGCACAATGGACCCGATCCGCTGCCATACACCGTGCTCATTGGGCAGCTTGTTGTTGTCCTGCAAACCGGCCAGTTGCATCCTGGCCTGGTCCAGCATGTTCTGACTGGCCCGCAGGGCCTGCTCATTGTCGCTCGCCAAGGCAAACAACACCTGACGCCGCAATCCCGTCAGATTGCGCTCCAGAGAGACCACCCCCAGCATCTCTTCGGTCATTGCCGCAAAGCGGTCAAAGCTGTCATCCAAACGGACCAGCTCCCAGACACTTGCCCCGCCATTCAGCAGCAACAGGGCAAAGAGGGAAAACACCCCGACAAAGATGCGCGTGCCAATCTTCCAGTGGTTCATGGCCTGGATACTCCGTAGCAGTTGTCTGACAGCAATTATAAAATTTAATGATAATAAAAATTTATTGATGTATAAATAAAAACGATCATTGTAGCATTCTGCCGGTCAGGTGTCACTCATTAAAATAACGATAAAATCACACAAAAAACATGTTGTTTTGTGGGTGTGTCAACCGCCGAACAGGATGCTTTTTTGTTGTCCAGGACGGCCCGTGACACACGAGCACGCTTTACTCATTTGCCATAACGCGGTAGAGTCTCTCCCGGAAAGAGAGGGTTTCATGGATTCGACCGACACACCCGCCACCAGCCATGGAGAAATGCGATGACCACCCCGGATGCCGCCCCGACCCCGTTTGCCCGATTCCAGAAACAGAAAGGGTTGCTGGAAAAATTGTCGACCATCAGCAAAACGGGATTTGCCCAGGTGACCGAGCAGATGGGCCTGCTCTCCATCGGCTTCGCCTCGGCAGCCACCCAGGCCTTTTCTGTACAGGAGCGGCTCTCCCCGCAACACAATCGCCTGGGCATCAAGCAACTGCAGGACGATTACCACCGGATTGATCAGGAAACCAAAGCCGTCCTGCAGGGTATCGAGGGACTGGTGGCGCAACAAACCGCCATCCAGACTGCATTGCAACAGATGACCGCCTGGGCACTGGAGCTGGAACAAGAGTCCCTGCTGCCGACCATGGCCGAGCAGATCAAGATGCAAATCGGCTGCGAGTTGGAACGGCAAACCCTGGGCACCATCGTCGACACCCTGATGTCGCAAATCCGTACCTTGATCCGGGAAGTCATCCTCTCCACCCAGGAGTCTGACCGGCTGTTGCAGAGTGCTTCCCGCCGTCTCGCCGCCGACTGGGAGACCTCGGAACACTATTTTGCCACCCTCAAATCCCGGTCCAGCGCCCTCATGCAGCAGATGACCGACCGGGTCGTCGCCATGAGTACGGGCTGCGAGGGGTTGGAGGGCCAAGCCACCCAGGTCAACTCGCTTCTCTTCGGCATGATGCAGGATGTGCAGATCGATGATATTACCGCCCAGCGTCTGGAGCACCTGATCACCACCGTGGGGCGCATCGAGCAGCGTTTGACCGCTGCCAAGCTGAAAAATGCCGACAAACGGTGGGTCGCCATTGCCACTCGCATTGCCATGGAACAACTGGACGACCTCTGCAAGGATCTGGTGGCGGCCGTCCTCTCCCTGCACCAGCACATGACCCGCATCGAAGGGGTTGCCGTCGAACGCAAGGAGGCCATGATGGCCGCCCGGGACC
>JAMOAX010000247.1:0-2881 GCA_039908555.1 Magnetococcus sp. DMHC-8 | reverse complement strand
CCGTTTGACACGCTGGCCTTTGCCAAGGAATTGGAGACCGCCGGTGTCCCGCCTGCACAAGCGGAAGCTCAAGCCAAGGCATTGTCCGGTGTTCTCCAGAAGGTGGAGGAGTACCGGCTTCAAGAGTTGGCTACCAAGGGGGATATACTCCGCTTGGAAGGGGAGATCGGAAAAGCCGAAAACAGGATGGAGGTAAAAGTTGAGGTTGCCAAAAACGAAACCATCAAGTGGATGGTCGGCCTTGCCCTGGCGCAACTGGCCATGATGGCGGGCATTCTCATGACACTGGTGCGGGTTCTGCCTGGCGGGCATTGATCCCGCCCAGGGGTACCACTCCACTTGAGCGTGGACGAACCGGATCTGGTTGATTATCGTTGTGTTGCAAAAACCCTCCACGGATCAAAACCTGGCAGCCGAAGCCGGTTTCTGCTTCGGCTTTTTCAACAAACGCCGCAGGCGATCTGCAGCGTGCCTGTCCGTCCATACCCCCTGAAAGCGAGTCGATCCCATGTCCAACCCGTCTGCATCGCCTGTCCTGGAGAGTGCCGAACTGTGGCAACTGCTGCGTGCACATCTTGGCGCGGTGCGACCGTGCATCGTGTGTGGTGCCGATCACCTGGAGGTCTGGGCCCGCAAAGAGTATCTGGAAGCAAAACGGTGTACCGCGTGCGGCATGATTTCTGTCAACCCGCATTTGACCGATGCCGGGTTGCGTCTGTTTTACGCCCACTATTTTCAGTCCCGACAGGAGGCATCCCTGTTGAAGGAGCAGCGGAGCGTCATGTACCGTCTTGACCGGGACTGGATCACCACTTTCATCCAGGGCGGCAGAATGCTGGATGTGGGCTGTTCGGGCGGGTTTTTCCTGAACACCTTTCCTGCCGATCGCTGGGAGAGGGAGGGGATCGAGATTACCCAGGATGCGGCGGATTTTGGCTGGCAGCAGTTCGGTCTGCCCATTCGGGTGGGCAATCTGATGGATTTGACCATTGAGGCGCGGTATGACCTGGTGACGCTGCGGGGCGTGATCGAGCACGTCCCGGACCCCATTCCCTATCTGGAAAAGTGTGTCTCCCTCCTGCGGCCTGGTGGTCTGCTGTATGTGACGGCCACGCCGGCGGGGGATGCCTTTGCCTTTGATGTCTATCGGGACAAGTGGATTCTCTTTACGCCTCTGGAACACATCCATTTTTTTTCCCACTCTCTCCTGACCACCGTTTTGCAACGGTTTGGCATGCGGCCCCTGGCGCATCACTATCCATACGAGGAAACCCCGTATGCCCGTCCGGTTGAAGATTTCCGAAAGATTCGGGAAGATATTGTGCTTCTCAGTCGCGGGCTGTCGGAGCAGGTCACCCGCTCCGTGCCATTTCCGGGCAGCATGTTGACGGCGGTTTTTCAAAGAGAAGCGTGACGGGAGGCGACAGGCGATGAACATTTGCACAGTCATTCCGGCGCGGGGAGGAAGCAAGAGCATTCCCCATAAAAACATACGTCTGCTGCATGGCCAACCCCTGGTTGGCCATTCGATCCGCTACTCACTGGCCTGTCCGTTGGTCGGCCATACCGTGGTCTCCACCGACTCGGCAGAGATTGCCCGGATTGCCCGGGAACAGGGCGCCGAGGTGCCTTTCATGCGTCCTGTCGAGCATGCCCGGGACGACACCCCCGATTTTCCCGTCTTTGCCCATGCCCTGCGCGAGCTGGAACGGCTCTACCGGGAGACCATCGACCTGCTGGTGCTGTTGCGTCCCACCTCCCCCCTCCGACCGCCCGGCCTGATCGAACGGGCAGTGGCGCTGCTGGAGGCGCATCCGGAGGCCAGCTCGGTGCGCAGTGTGGCCGTCAGCCAGGAACATCCCTATCGACAGTGGCAATCGGAGGGGTGTTTCATCCGGGGTTTTGAGCAAACGGTGTTTGAACCGTACAATATTCCCCGCCAGCAGTTGCCGACCGCCTATTTTCAAACCGGCGACCTGGAACTCATCCGCCGGCAGACCATTCTGGCCGGTTCCATCTCCGGTCCCCGGGTCCTGCCGCTCCTGATCGACCACGAGCAGATGGTGGATATTGATCATGAAAGCGATCTCCGTACTGCCGAGCAGAGGATGCGTGGTCACTAGCCTGCCGTCTGTTCTCGAGCGGTTCTGTCTGGGCACCGTCAAGCTGGGTCTGCCCGGGTACGGCTTTTCCTCTGCGGCGGTTGCGCCGGCCTTTGACAGCACGGCGTTTTTTCAGCAGGTCGATGAGCTTGGGGTGTATCGTTTTGACACCTCGCCCCGTTACGGGGAGAGCGAGGCCCGCCTGGGCGCCTGTCTGGCCCGGCGCAGTACCGCCGGGTTGACGCCGTGGATCAGTTCCAAGATAGACAACCTCACCGGGGGTCATGCCGACACGCCGGGGGAGATGGTGGCCAGTGTGCGTCGTTCCCTGGCCCGATTGCAGGTGTCGCAGTTGGATCTGTGCTATCTCCACCAGAATGGCCTGGAGATCATCCAGGACCCCTGGGTGCACGAAGGGATACGGTTGTTGAAAGAGCGGCAACTGATCCGCCATGCGGGTGTTTCGCTCTACAGTCATGAGGAGTGCGCCTGGGCCGTGGAGTGCGGCATTTATGATGTTATCCAGGTGCCGGTCAGTCTGTTTGATCTGGGATTTTACAACCGGTTTATCGCACCGGGCGGCATGCCGGTGCGGTTTGCCGGCCGTTCCCTGCTGCTGCAGGGTATTCTGGCCAACCGGGACCGCGTGGTGCAGGAGATACGGCAGGGCAGGGAGATCCTGGCCTACCTGGCGAGGTTGGATCAACTGGCGGCGCAGGGGGGAATGAGCACCACCGAACTGGCGTTTCGTTTGGCCTTTTCCCTGCCCGGTCTGGACC
>JAMOAX010000246.1:0-2882 GCA_039908555.1 Magnetococcus sp. DMHC-8 | reverse complement strand
GACTCGTCTTGCCATGATCCACGTGACCAATGGTGCCGATATTTACATGAGGCTTGTTACGTTCGAATTTGGCCTTTGCCATTCCAGTTTCCTCCCAGTGAGGTTGCAGTGGGGTCTATCGAGGATCGCGAACACACTCTAAAATTCAACAACGCAGGCCACAAAACCTGCCCATTCTGAAATTATGGAGCCCATGAACGGATTCGAACCGTTGACCTCTTCCTTACCAAGGAAGTGCTCTGCCGACTGAGCTACATGGGCAACTTCAAAAAACACGCGCAGCACACCCGCCTCGGGGCGCACCGATGCGGCACCGCGAAAGGGGTCAACCCATCCGACCCGGAATCACTTGTGGAGCGGGTGGGGGGAATCGAACCCCCATGTTCAGCTTGGAAGGCTGACGTTCTACCACTGAACTACACCCGCCAAACCCGCCGCACCCGCGCGCGCAAGGGCCACCACCCCGATTGTGCACAAGACATCCGGCGCTTGGCAAGGTGGTGGAGGGGGAAGGATTCGAACCTTCGAAGGCTGAGCCGGCAAATTTACAGTCTGCTCCCTTTGACCGCTTGGGAACCCCTCCGCACAGGATACCCTCAAGAGCCCGCTAGTCTTACCTGTTGTTGGCTCCCCTGTCAAGAGCTTCTGCAACTTTATTCCAAATTATCTTTGCCACCCCCCGCAAGGATGGTGACCACCGCCCGACTCTCTTCCTGGCCAGGGTTGCGGTAGGCGTGGCGCACGTTGCCACGAAAGGCGGCCGTCTCGCCACTCTTCAGCGACAGGTGCTCCCCGGCCACGTCCAGCTCCACCTCACCCTGCAAAACATGCAGGTACTCCTCGCTGCCGGGCGGATGGGGAACCCCCGGATACACCCCGTACGCCTGCAGGGAAAACAACAACTGGGTAAAATGAAAAACCCCCGGCGGCGAAACCGTCACCGCCCGGTAAACCTCATCCCCGGAGGTCACCCGCCGCATCAGCGTGGCCGGCACATGCTGAATGCGCCGCTGTTCCGACTCCACCAGTTCGTCAATGGTCATGCCCAACCCTGTGGCAATCTTGAACACCACCGCCAGACTGGGATTGGCATCATCCCGCTCCACCGTCGCCAACGTGGCCCGGGGAATGCCAGCCAGATCCGCCAGTTGCTGCTGGGTCAATTTTCTCTGCCCCCGAATGGCCCGAATCCGGGTCCCCACCAAATTGCTGATCACCCCCGTCTCCCCGTCCGCTCCGACATATCTTTGATAAAATAAAAACACAATTGTTGGTATATCATTTTTTTTCCTTGACGACAAGGAAGGAACGAGGGCATATTAACCAGCAACATGGTCGGGTTGCATCGACCATCCCCATCTGTCAAACCTGTTGCCTATCTGGAGAAATGCCATGAGTGTCCTGGTCACCAAACCGGCCCCCGATTTTACCGCCAACGCGGTCATGCCCGACAACAGCATCAAAGCCGATTTCCGTCTGTCCGACTATCGGGGCAAGTATGTGGTGCTGTTTTTCTATCCCCTGGATTTCACGTTTGTCTGTCCCTCCGAGCTGATCGCCTTTGACCATCGGCTGCCGGAGTTCAAAAACCGCGGGGTGGAGGTGATCGGGGTTTCCATCGACTCCCACTATACCCATTTGGCCTGGAAGAACACCCCGGTCAACGGTGGGGGAGTGGGCAATCTGCAGTATCCCATGGTGGCGGACATCTCCAAACAGATCTCCACGGATTATGATCTGCTGTGTGGTCCCGGCATTGCCTTGCGGGGTTCCTTCCTGATCGATCCGAATGGCATCGTTCGCCACCAGGTGGTCAACGATCTGCCCCTGGGGCGGGACATTGACGAAATGTTGCGCATGGTGGATGCCCTGCAATTTTTCACCGAGCATGGTGAGGTCTGCCCCGCCGGTTGGCAGAAGGGCAAGCCGGGCATGAAGGGGTCGACGGAAGGGGTGGCGCAATACCTGGCAGAACATGCCGCGTCCTTGTAAGCCTTGACACGGATCAGGGGGGCGCGGCGCACTGCCCCCCGGTCCCTTCCACCTCATTGTTGATCGTTTTTGAACAACCCTGACAGACACAAGGAGATACGCATGGCTTTCTCGTTGCCGCCCCTGCCCTATGCGCTGGATGCCCTGGCGCCGCACATTTCCCGGGAAACCCTGGAATATCACCATGGCAAGCATCACAACACCTATCTGACCAATCTGAACAATTTGATCGCCGGCACGCCGGCCGAGCAGAAGACGCTGGAGGAGATTGTGCTCACCTCGTCGGGTGGCCTGTTCAACAATGCCGCCCAGGTGTGGAATCACACCTTTTACTGGAACTGCCTGTCGCCCCAGGGAGGCGGTGAGCCGGGCGGTCCGCTGGCAACGGCCATCAATCACACCTTTGGCTCCTTCGCCCAGTTCAAGGAGAAGTTTACGGCCACGGCAGTCACCACCTTCGGTTCCGGCTGGGGTTGGCTGGTCAAGGAGAACGATGGTTCCCTGGGGTTGGTGAGCACCAGCAATGCCGGCACGCCGGCGGTGGATGGCAAAAAGCCGCTGCTCACCTGCGACGTCTGGGAGCATGCCTACTATATCGACTATCGGAACGCCCGTCCCGCCTATGTGGCGGCCTTCTGGAATCTGGTCAATTGGGAGTGGGTGGCCAGGTTGTATGAGGAATAAGAACCAGCCTTGATCATCGTTTCGGCCAGCAGGGCATCAAAACTCGCCTGCCTGCGGCGCATGCTGAAAAGGCCGAAGCAAAAATCGCTTCGGCTTTTTTGAAAAGCATCGGGTAGGAGGCGGGGTCGCCCCCGCCGTCCTCCCACACCACCGTACATACGGTTCCGTATACGGCGGTTTATGCAGCACCTTGAAGTCGTCGTAGC
>JAMOAX010000245.1:0-2890 GCA_039908555.1 Magnetococcus sp. DMHC-8 | reverse complement strand
CGCGTGGGGGTTTGCCTGCGGCGCATGCTGAGGGCGCCGCAGCAAAAAACGATTGCGGGTCCAGGGGGGTCACCCCCCTGGCGGGTCCAGGGCAGAGCCCTGGGACTTTGCTGTTGACTTTGCTGTTGACTTTAAAAAGTAGCCGCAGCCGCTTTTTGCTGCGGCGCCCTCAGCATGCGCCGCAGGCAATCCGCCACGCGTCATGGTCTGCCGGACAAAACGATGATCAAGGCCTATTTTTCCCTGGTTGAACTGGCCATTGCCCTGATCCTGACCGGGCTGGTGGGCGCGGCGGTACTCGCCAGTCAGGAGGTGGCGCAACAGGCAACCGTGCGCACGGCCTATCAGACCGTGGTGGTGCCCTGCCTGGCGGCCGTCCACGAAGCACTGCGGCAGGGCGCCACCGAGGCCCATGCGGTCTACCCGGTGGTGCACCTGGATGGCGCGTCGCTGGCCTGCCGCTTTGCAGCATCCACCGGGCACCAGCTCGATCAGGTGACCATCACAGGCGCTCCGTCTGCATTGCAGACCCTGATGCAACAAAATCTGGCCGACGGCTCGACCACACGGGTGGAGTCCGCCACGATCACCATCAATAGATTAGATAGATAGACACCGGCAGATCATGGCCAGTGGCGGATTGCCTGCGGCGCATGCTGAGGGCGCCGCAGCAAAAAGCGGCTGCGGCTACTTTTTAAAGTCAACAGCAACAGCAAAACCCCAGGGCTCTGCCCTGGACCCGCCAGGGGGGTGACCCCCCTGGACCCACAATACCGGTCTGGATGCGGGCCCACGGTGGTGTTTATACCTCGAGAAACTTGGGCGTGGTGGTCAGATTGCGACAGCCGTCCGCTTCCACCAGCACCACATCTTCCAGCCGCACCCCCCCCATATCCGGGTAATAGAGCCCCGGTTCCACTGTGACCAGATGACCGACCGCCAGCACCTGTTCCCGCTGACTGATCCGGGGCGGTTCATGGATTTCCAGACCCAGACCGTGTCCCGTGCCGTGAAAAAACCCCTCCTGCCGGCCGTCGGCCGTGCGACCGGTGGAAAAACCGGCGGCGGTCAAATGGTCGGTGACGGCGGCATGGACCGTCTGTCCATCCACGCCGGCGCGAATCCGGGCAAAGGCCACTTCCTGCGCTTCCCGCACCGCCTCCCAGGCCCGTTGCAAACGGTCGGGGGGGGTACCGCGACAGACGGTGCGGGTCATGTCGCCCCAGTATCCGCTTTGGGTCATGCGGGGAAAAATGTCCAGGATGATCGGCTGATGGGCCGGCAACGGCCCGGACCCTTCTTCATGGGGGTCGGCCCCCTGCCGTCCACCGGCCACGATGGTATGTTGGGGTGTGGCGCCGTGGCAGACCAGGAAGGCATGGATGGCGCTGCGTACCCGCTCGCTGGTCAGGGGTTCGTTGTCATGGTACAACCAGCCGTCGGCGGTGATGCGGGCGGCGCGGATGAGCTGGATGCCGACCGCCATGGCCTCCCCTGTCACGACCAGGGCCGCCTCGACGGCCGCCACCTCGGCGGGCTGTTTGTACTGCCGGTCCGGCCAGAAGGGGCCGTCCACCGGGGTCAGTTGCAGACCGGCGGCCCGCAGATGATCGGCCAGTCCCAGGGGAAAATCGTGGGGCACCAGGGCCTGTTGCACCGCCAGTTCCTGGAGAAAAAAGGCGATCAGGGCCGGTTCGCCGCCCGGCCCGTCGGGATGTTGTTGCCGGTATCGTTCCTGGATGAGGCTCCATTCATGCAGATGGTCCACCCGGGCGGTTCGTCGGGCCCGATCCAGCTCCAGGGCGCTCAGGACCAGGTGACTGGCACCGGCCTGGTCGTATGCCAACAGGAAGGGATCGGGGGCGAAAAAGCCGGTGGCGTAGAAGAGATCCGCCGATTGTTCACTGATGGCGTACAGCAGACGGGACGCCACGCCTTCAGCTCCACTCCAGGACCTGGTGGACCAGTTTTTCGATACCGATGCCCGCCTCGCCGATACTGGAGGCGCACATGTAGGCGGACGTGCTGACCACCTTGTTGACGGGATCGGCCACGATGGCATCGACGGTGCTGTCCTGGTGGTGATTGCCGGTGGCCTCGATGCCGCCCGCTGTTTCCGTGTCGTTGCCGATGGTGAGGTGCAGACCCCGGTCGGCCAGGGCGGCGGCCAGCACGGCCGGGGAGATGCAGATGGCCCCGATGGGTTTGCCTGCTGCGTGCATGGCTTGCAACAGGCTGGCCAGGGTTTCGTTGACCTGGGGGGTGGCGGTGCGCAGGGCGAGGGTGGAGAGGTTTTTGGCTGCCCCGAAGCCGCCCGGCAGGATCAGGGCATCCAGTTGGCCGGCCTGGACCGTGGCGAGGTCGCGAATGTTGCCCCGGGCGATGCGGGCCGACTCCACCAGGACGTTGCGGGTTTCCTGGCTCAATTCACCGCTGAAATGGTTGATGACGTGATGCTGGGCGATATTGGGCGCCATGCACACCGCCTGGGCGCCGGCCCGATCCAGAAAATAGAGAGTCAGGGTTGCTTCGTGGATCTCCGCGCCGTCGTAGACGCCGCACCCGGAGAGGACGACCCCCACCTGTTTTTTAGCCATGGCATGGACCCTTTCAGAAAAGTGGCCGGGCGGATTGCGCAAGCCCGCCCGGGAGACGCGAACGGCGGCCGGTTTTTACAGATCCGCGCTCGGCACGCCGAAAAAGTTGCGAAACTTTTTGCCGGTCTGGATGCGGTAGTGCTGGAAATAGCGGTCCACGCGGTCGTGGGTGGTGCCCTCCTTGAAGGCGACCCAGACGACCCAGGCCAGGAAACCCAGAGGAATCAGGTTGAACAGTTCCATTGTTGCACACTCCTTCAAAAAAGTCGGCCTTCACGACGGTCACTCTACCA
>JAMOAX010000244.1:0-2906 GCA_039908555.1 Magnetococcus sp. DMHC-8 | reverse complement strand
GCCGTTCAGGGCATTGCCGCCGGGCCCTGATCAGCGTTAATTGCGGGTCCAGGGGGGTCACCCCCCCTGGCGGGTCCAGGGCAGCGCCCTGGGATTTTGCTGTTGCTGTTGACTTTCAAAAAAGCCGCAGCCGGTTTTTGCTGCGGCGTCCTCAGCATGCGCCGCAGGCAAACTGGCAGACAACCGCCCGGCAGAAAACTGCAGGCCATCCGGTCCGGTGGTGACCCGGATGGTGTCACCATCCCGGAACCGGTCGGCCAGGATGCCTTCCGCCAGCGGGTCCTGCACCTGTTGCTGGATCACCCGTTTGAGCGGGCGGGCTCCGTAGACCGGGTCGTATCCCCACTCGGCCAGCAGATGGCGTGCTGCCGGAGTCAGTTCCAGTCCCATGTTCCGCTCCAGCAGCAGGCGGGTCAACCGGGCCAGTTGGATGGTGACGATGGCGTCCATCCGGGCGCGTTCCAGGCGGCGAAAGACGATCACGTCGTCCAGACGGTTGAGAAATTCGGGTCGGAAGATGGCCCGCAACGCCTCGCGTGCGCCCCGGGCGGCGGCCTCCTCTTCTGCCGGACCCGATCCCGCCTCGCTGAGCAAGGGGGAGCCGGCGTTGGAGGTCATGATGACCACCGTGTTGCGAAAATCCACCGTGCGCCCCTGGCCGTCGGTGAGACGGCCATCATCCAGCAGTTGCAGCAAAATGTTGAAGACCTCGGGGTGGGCCTTTTCGATTTCGTCCAGCAAAACGACGCTGTAGGGACGCCGCCGGACCGCCTCGGTCAGTTGTCCACCCTCTTCGTAGCCCACATAACCGGGTGGAGCCCCCACCAGTCGGGAGACGGCGTGGCGCTCCATGTACTCGGACATGTCCACCCGCACCATGGCCTGCTCGTCATCGAAGAGGAAGGCGGCCAGAGCCTTGGTCAGCTCCGTCTTGCCCACGCCGGTCGGACCGGTAAAAATGAAGGAGCCGATGGGCCGGTTGGCATCCTGCAGTCCGGCCCGGGCCCGCCGCACCGCCCGCGCCACCGCCCGCAGGGCCTCTTCCTGGCCCACCACCCGTTCCGCCAGTCGTTGTTCCATCTGCAGCAGTTTTTCCCGTTCTCCCTCCAGCATGCGGGCGACCGGGATGCCGGTCCAGTGGGAGACCACGGCCGCAATATCCTCTTCCCCCACCTCTTCCCGCAGCAGACGGCGCTCCACCCCTTCGGCCATCCGCTGGGCCTCGGCCAGACGCGCCTCCAGGGCCGGGATCTCCCCGTAGCGCAGTTGACCGGCCTTTTCCAGATGGGCCCGCCGTTCCGCCTCCTCCAGTTCAAACCGTTTGCGCTCCAGGGCCTCTTTCAACCCCTGGGTCTGGGCAAGGCTGTCGCGCTCCTTGTTCCACAGGGTGGTCAGTTGGGTCGATTTTTCCTTGAGATCGGCCAATTCCCGTTCCAGCGCCGCCAGTCGTTCCCGACTGGCGCTGTCCTTTTCCTTGGCCAGGGCCAGTCGCTCGATTTCGCGCTGCAGGATTTTGCGGTCCGTCTCATCGATCTCCTGCGGTTTGGAGGTGATCTCCATGCGAATGCGGGCGGCCGCCTCATCCATCAGGTCGATGGCCTTGTCCGGCAGGAAACGGTTGGTGATGTAGCGATGGGAGAGGGTGACCGACGCCACGATGGCGCTGTCGGTGATGCGCACGCCGTGGTGCAGCTCATATTTTTCCTTGATGCCGCGCAGGATGGAGATGGTGTCGGCCACGTCCGGTTCGCCCACCAGCAGGGGCTGAAAACGCCGTTCCAGGGCGGGATCTTTCTCGACATGTTTGCGGTATTCGTCCAGGGTGGTGGCCCCGACGCAGTGCAGATCGCCCCGGGCCAGGGCCGGCTTCAGCAGGTTGGAGGCATCCATGGCCCCGTCCGCCCGCCCGGCACCGACCAGGGTATGCATTTCATCGATGAACAGGATGATATTTCCGTCGGCCTTTTGCACCTCCTTGAGCACCGCCTTGAGGCGTTCCTCGAACTCGCCCCGATATTTGGCTCCGGCCACCAGGGCTCCCATGTCCAGGGCGGCCAGACGTTTGTTGCGCAGGGATTCCGGCACATCCGCCCGGACGATCCGTTGGGCCAGCCCTTCCGCGATGGCGGTCTTGCCCACGCCGGGCTCACCGATCAGCACCGGATTGTTTTTGGTGCGCCGGGAGAGAATTTGCATGGTGCGCCGGATCTCCTCGTCCCGCCCGATCACCGGGTCCAGTTTGCCCTGCCGGGCCAATTCCGTCAGGTCGCGGGCATATTTTTCCAGTGCCTGAAAGGTGCCTTCCGGGTCCGGTGAAGTGACGCGCTGGGCGCCGCGCACCCCCTTGAGGGCTGCCAACAGTCCGTTTTCCGTGATGCCAAAGGTGCGCAACAGCCGGGACAATTCTCCATTGTCCTGGCCGTCTGCGGTCATGGCCAGCAAAAAATGTTCTGTGGAGAGATACTCATCCTTGAGGGTTTCGGCCCGTTTTTCTGCATTCATGAAGAGGGTTTGCAGACGTCGCGAGGAGATGAGCTGGTTGACCCCCTCCACCCGTGGCAGACGATCCAGCAGGGTGCCGAGTGCCCTGGCCAGGGTCTGGCAGTCCACGCCCTGTTTTTCCAGAATGGGACGGGTCACGCCTTCTTGTTGGTCGAGGAGGGCGGCCAGCAGGTGTTCCGGTTCCAGTTGTTGATGGGAGCGGGCGGCAGCCAACTGGGCCGCCGACTGCAGGGCTTCCTGGGATTTGGTGGTGAGGCGATCCTGACGCATGGGTCCACTCCGGGGGGCACAAGGGGTCATGGCGGTTCACAGCCGTCGCAGCACTGACCGCCTGTCTGTATAGATGGGGACGGCGGGCAGAATGGCAAGGGGGGGTGGAAAAAGTTGCTTCCCACTTGAGCCGG
>JAMOAX010000243.1:0-2916 GCA_039908555.1 Magnetococcus sp. DMHC-8 | reverse complement strand
CCACTCCGGCGGCATGGGTGCTTCCAGTTGCACATACTTGGACATCAAGGAGGTCTCCTCCCTGGTCATGAAACCGCTCTTGCCCCAACCAGGCATGCCGCCATCGGTGCCTTCGAAAAGAATCTTGTCCAGGGTAGCCAACGTCTTGAGGCGGGTCTTGGCCGGAGTGATGTCCGGGCCGGTGGCCCCCTTGCGCAGGGCACCGTGGCAACCAGAACAACGGTCAAAATAGATCTGCTGCCCCTGTTGGAACTCCTCCTTGGTCAATTTGGGTTCCGGTTGCAACTTGGGTGCTGCTGGCGCATCCGCAGCCACGGCGACGCCCGCCAGGCCAGCGACCATCGCAGCACCAGCTATCGCGGACTGCCACAACAGGGTTTTGCTCTTTTTCTGCATATCGGGCTCCTTACGGCAAGATAAAAAGTTAGGGACGACATATACCAACACAAGCGCAGGCAACTGTAAAGCAACCAACCCGCACATAACTTGATCAAGATCAAGTATTGCGCAGATTATTTTCCCCCTCCGGGCCCCCCCCGTCTATTTCACATCCCACTCCACCGCTTTGTGCACGATGCTGTGGTGACACTCTACGCAAGTTTTTTCCGTCTTGGTGTGCGGCTCAAGCTTTTTGAACCACTCCCCATCGGGCTTGTGACAGTTTTTGCAGCGGGCGGAATTCTCCGCAACCATCTGCTTGCGGGCCTGTTTTGCCAGATCCACCCGCAACCGCTCCCACTCGGGAATATCCCGCAGACCGCTGGAAATTTCATGGAACGGGCTCTCGCCATATCCCCCCTTGTTGAGATAGAAAAATTTCCAGTTGAGAAACTGGTAGACCGTGTGCGGTGCATGGCACCCCACACAACCCGGCTTCACCCCCCTCTCATTGTCAAAGTGGGGAGATTTGCGGTACTCCTCATAGGGATAGGCATGGCACTCGGCACAGCCCACGGTGACATTGAACAGCCCCGGGTCCGGCTGCTGGATGGGATTGAAATCCTCCTTGGACTGACTCGTTGCTCCCACCGGTTTGTATTCGTCATAGTTGACAAAAATCTCATGGCAGGAGGTGCAGAGACTGATCCGATTGAACCGATGGCTGCTCCAACCCAGCCCGGCCGCAATCGCCAGCACTACCCCCAACGCCAAAACCAAGCCTAACCTGTTTTTGAGAAAGTTCACCCCAACCTCTCCATGCACGTCGGTGTCCAGTGGGAGCCTAACCCATCCATTGCTTAAAAATGGCAATGTGCTTGGCATTATCCGCATGCACGGTGCCATACACGTCGCCGAACTCGGCCGGGGCAATGGAGACCACCGTATCGTTCCATGCCTGTTCGCCGTTTTGTGCCGAAATGGCTATCGGGAGGATTTCATTGGGACTGACCCCCCCATCCCGCCACCAGACATTATCGTCAATGTCATCATCCCGCAACTGCGGTTGCGCATACTCCGGCAGAGGCCGATCGGGTTTGGCCCGGGCCACCCGCCCATATGCCGCCCGGCCCACCGAAGTCGAAATGCCCACCACCCGGGGATGAATCCCCTGGGTGACCATCGCCCGCGTCACCATATAACCCGCCGGGCTGGTCACACGGACCAGAGAACCATCCCGAATGCCCAGAGCCTGGGCCGACTCCTTGTTGATCAACAAGGGATTGCTGTGCCAGATCTCGGAAAGATATTTGAGGTTTGAGGTCATGGACAGGACGTGATACGCCACCTTGTAGGTGACCATCACAAACTGTCCGGGCGGCAGCTTTTCATGCCGGGGGTTGCTCTTCAGCACCGGCACCGTCACCTGAATGCGCCCGTGTCCGGTGGGAAACCCCGACTGCTTGTACAGCCCATACTGAGCCTCCAAAGGCTCCCCACCCTTGATGACCCTGCGATCTGCCGGGTCCACCTTGCCGTATTCTGGCCAAAACCCCTTGGAGAGCAGCTTTTTGTAGGCGGTCTCCATCCCGGGGGTGGCGGCACAGGCCTGCTCCACCCACTGCTTGGCACTGGCAAAGGCCCAGAAGGGCTTCATCCCCTTCTGCCCGTCCGGGTCAATCGCCTCGACAATCTTTTTCAAGGTTTCCCGCACATCCTGGGCCTTGAACAGGGGGCGAACCGCAGGCGCGCTGATGCTTGCCCATGGCCACAACGCCGAGGGACTGCTCACCAGATCATGCCGCTCCACCGCCACGACATCCGGCAGGATAAGATCCGCCAACTCCGCCGTCTCGCTCATGAACGGTGAAAAATCCACCAGGAACGGGATCTGCTTTTCGTCCTTCAACAGCTCCCGCCACAAACCGGCCGCCGGTGCCGAATAGACCGGATTGCTCATGTGGTTGAACAATATCTTGACCCGGGTCTTGCCCGACAGCACATGGAAGGGAAAAAGATGATTCAGGCGCACCGCCGTACTGCCGGCCGGCTTCGGTGCCGGTTGCGGCACCCCCACGTTAAACTGCCTGGGCAGACAACAACCCCCCTCGTTGTCAATGTTGCCGGTGATGACCGCCAGCAGCATGCAGGCCTGCTCCACATCCATCCCCTGCTCCCGACGGCTGACGCCGTTCATGCTGAAGACGGAGGCCGGATAGTTTTTGGCAAACTCAATGGCAATGCGCTTGATCGTCTTTTCGGGAACGCCACTGACCTCGGCGGCCCTCTGCGGGGTGTAGGGTTGCAGATCCGCCAGCAGTTGCTCGCTGGTCGTGTTGGTCCACTCGCGAATGAACGCACTGTTCGCCAACCCCTTCTGCAAAATATGCTGACACATGGCCAGGGCCACAAAGCCATCGCTCCCCGGAAAAACCGGAACCCACTCATGGCTGCGCCCCGCCGTGTTGGACATGCGCACGTCAAAGGTGACCAGCTTCAACCGGTTGTTGACCAGACCATCGGTCAACCTCTGGGCCA
>JAMOAX010000242.1:0-2928 GCA_039908555.1 Magnetococcus sp. DMHC-8 | reverse complement strand
AGCAACAGCAACAGCAAAGTCCCAGGGCGCTGCCCTGGACCCGCCAGGGGGGTGACCCCCCTGGACCCGCCAATGTTCTTGTCAGGTCAGGTCCGCAGGCGCGGTGCCCACCTCTGCCCCCAGCGCCACCATCCCGGCCTGGAAGGCCGGAAACGACGTCTGAATGTTGGCACACCGCAACACCGTGACCGGCGCCCGGCAACACAAACCCGCCACCAGCAAACTCATGGCCACCCGGTGGTCGGTACAGGAATCCACAACACACCCCCCGGCCAAACCATCCGGCCGACCGACAATGCGCACCCCGTCCGCCTGCTCCTCCACCAGGCCACCCAACGCACCGAGCCCCACCGCCATGGCATGAATCCGGTCACTCTCCTTGACCCGCAACTCGGCAGCCCCCGCCAACCGGGTCTCCCCCTCCGCCAGCGCAGCGGCGATAAAAAAGATGGGAAATTCATCAATGGCACGGGGAATGACCTCCGGCGGCACCGTGATGCCCCGCAACACGGAATGACGCACCCGCAGATCGGCAATGGGCTCGCCACCCTGCTGCCGCAGGTTGAGCAACTCAATCCGCCCCCCCATGGCGGTGAGCAGATCCAACAAACCGGTCCGGGTGGGGTTGATGCCGACCCCCTGCAACAAAATGTCGGAATCCGGCACCAGCAACGCAGCCACCAGCGGAAAAGCGGCGGATGAAATGTCCCCCGGCACCTGCACCACCTGCCCGGTCAGGGTGGGCCACCCCTCCACCGCCACCCGCAACCCGTCACGACTCACCTCGGCACCAAAAGCAGCCAGCATGCGCTCGGTATGATCCCGGGACAACGCCGGTTCCAGCACCCCACTGCCCCCCGCCGTGTTGAGCCCCGCCAGCAGGATGGCACTCTTGACCTGCGCCGAGGCGACCGGGGAATGATATTCCAGGGGAATCAACTCGGTGCCCTGCACAACCAGAGGCGCCCGACCCTGCGCCCGGCTCAGAATGCGGGCCCCCATGCGGGACAGGGGCGTAATGATGCGCCCCATGGGCCGCTGCCGCAAACTGGCATCCCCCGTCAGAATGGCAAAAAACGGCTGACTGGCCAACACCCCGGCCAGCAAACGCATGGCCGTGCCGGAGTTGCCCATGTCCAACACCTCCTCCGGTTCCGCCAGACCATCCAGACCAACACCCCGAATGCCATAAACACCGGCCGGGTCCCGGTCGATGGTCACCCCCATGGCCCGGAAGGCCGCCACCGTGCGCAGCACATCCTCGCCCTCCAGCAAATGGTGCACGGTGGTCTCCCCCTCGGCCAGCGCCCCCAGGATGATGGCCCGATGGGAGATGGATTTGTCGCCGGGCAGCGTCATGCTGCCCCGCAACGGACCACCCCGGGTGGCGGTCAGACAGTCTGAATCGACAGAGTGAATCATCGTGTGCCGGTCTATCCCTTCAAAAATTTGTTGTCCGCCAGGATGCGGTCCCGCGTCGTCTTGGAGCGGGCAAAAATGCCATACAGGGCATCCCCGTTGCCCGAATCGATCTGCTCCGTCAGGCGATCCAGATCGGTCCTGAACCGGGCCAGAATGTCCAGAATGGCAGCCCGGTTTTCCAGGCAAATATCACGCCACATGCTGGGATCGGAAGAGGCAATGCGGGTGAAATCCCGGAAACCGCCAGCCGCATAGCGAAAGACCTCCGCCCGGATGTGATCCTCCAGATCGGCAAGCGTGTTGACCACATTGTAGGCCATCAGATGGGGCAGATGACTGGTGGCCGCCAGGACCTGATCATGGTAGCCGGCCTCCATGGTCTCGACATGGGAACCGGCCGCCTCCCAGACCAGGCGCACCAGCTCCAGCGCATCGCTGGCCGTGCGGGCGGTGGGCGTCAAAATGGTGCGACTGCCCGCAAACAGGGAGGCAAACGCATGTTCCACCCCCACATGCTCCCGACCGGCAATGGGATGACCACCGACAAAATTGACCTTGTGCTCCCCCTTGCCGGCGGTGACCGC
This sequence comes from Magnetococcus sp. DMHC-8, assembly GCA_039908555.1. GTDB lineage: Bacteria > Pseudomonadota > Magnetococcia > Magnetococcales > Magnetaquicoccaceae > Magnetaquicoccus. The sequence goes on along the minus strand of JAMOAX010000242.1, from coordinate 922 downwards.
CGGCATGACCGCCTCGCAGGCCTGCACCACCGATTTCTTGACACTGCCCACGTCGGTCACCACCGCACCCGGCGCCAGAAAAGGGGCCATGTAACCCACCACCGGCGCAATGGCCCGCACCGGCGTGGCCACCAGCACCAGACTGGCCCCCCGTACCGCCTCGGCAGCATCGGTGGTGCCCCGGTCGATCACCCCCAGCGCCAGGGCCTTTTCCAACGCAGTGCGGCTGCGGTTGACCCCCACCACCTCACCCACCAGATCCTGATCCCGCAGCGACCGGGCCAGGGAACCACCGATCAAACCCACGCCGATCACGGCCAATTTTTTGATAAAAAATGACATTGTCCTGAAACTCTGCAATGAGGTAAGTCAGGTTATGCAGCGACCTGCTCAAGGGAAAAAGAGGGCCAGCCGGCACGTTCACGCGCATGTTCAACCGTCATGGCGCACAGATGGCCATTGCCATCCAACTCAACCAGTGTCCCTTCGTCTATGTCCCGCGATTCCACAATTTCGCTATCGCGGAACTGTATGTACAGAGTGTCGGTGTCGGCGAAATAACGAATTTTCACGGTATGAATCCTCTATCGAAAAAGGCGTTGTGGATGGTTTGTCCATCCTCCAGGAGGACGACCCGCAGCCAACGGTCTCCGGCCTCTGGAATGCGACGCCAGCATCGCCAGCGCCCATCCGCCTGCAGCCTGCGGTATTCCGGTTGTGATGCGGTTTGGCGCACCCAGTCAATGGCGATGGTCGCTCGATCCGGACGCAGGCGCATGGCCAGAAAGTAGGCGGTGAACCGCCATGCAGCCGGACCCATTACGAGCCCGCCATTTTTATGTAGAAAAACCGTCTTGAATAAACCTCCGACACCAGCCTTATAACACCTTGCGTGGATAGGAGCCAAGAATTTTAACCAGTA
>JAMOAX010000241.1:0-2928 GCA_039908555.1 Magnetococcus sp. DMHC-8 | reverse complement strand
AGATTTTTTGTGGGGGCTTTGCCCCCACACCCCCACTGGGGGAGATAATCTCCCCCAGGCCCCCATGCAATTTTTTACAAAAAAACTACCCTTGTAAGCGGGGCAGAGCCCCTGGGGGGGGCGGGGCGTCGTTATGCGTTGGCGGCAGGTATCATGCCAAGGGCCTGCTTGTAGAGCAGGACCATGGTCTCCTCTTCATCCAGTTCGTCCGGTGTCCTTTTGCGCTCGCGCAGGACGATACGCATGATCTTGGGGTCGAAGCCACTGCTTTTGGCCTCCTGGAAGACTTCCCGGATTTGCTCGCCCAGTTCTGCCTTTTCCTCTTCCAACCGTTCGATTCGTTCAATATACTGCAGCAGGTGCGCCCCGGTGATCCCGGCCACTTCGGCGGGCAGGTGGGATGCGGTGGCTTGATGTACGCCAGGCATGGCAAACTCCTTGTTGATAAGGTCGTCGATCCCGATGAGAGGGCGAGCGGAGCCCCGTGGCCCTGGTTCGTCAAATTATTGACTGTCGCCCCATCCGTGGACGGTAGGAGAGCAAAGGACATGCCTGTTTTGTCTGCTGCCGCGTTTTATGCGGCGGATTTAAAAAAACTGTTTGGTGTTTATGGGGATTTTTATCAGATTGAACTGGGAGGCCGGTTTCATGCCTGTCGCTCGGTCCTGGAGTTGATCGCCCATGCCGCCACCCCATCGGATCTCCGGCAACTGGCCGGTCGACAACCCGATCTGTTGGTGGTCATGATGAACCCGGGCTCTTCCCGGCCGGTGCTGCCGGGGTACCAGCCGCGGTTGGTGGGGGAGGAGGGGCCGGGCGCGCAGCCGGAACGGGTGCCAACCCGGCCGGACAACACCCAGTATCAGATCATGCGCATCATGGCGGCACGGGGCTGGCAGCACGCCCGGGTATTGAATCTGTCCGATCTGCGCGAGCCCAAAAGCCTGCAGTGGATGAAATCCGTCGAGCAGTTGGCCGGGGTGGCCGGTGGCGAGCGGCACTCCCTCTTTTGCCCGGCCCGCCGTCTGGAGCGCCAGCGGTTGCTGGGACCGGTCGGGGCCCTGCCCGTGCTGGTTGGTTGGGGACGGGACGCCCGGCTGGGCCGGTTGGCCGGGCAGTGCTTGCAGCAGTTGCAAGGGTGGCGGTTGATCGGCGTCCCGGTCGGTGACGATGGGCTGTACTATGCCCATCCTTCCCCCATGCTGCAGCAAAAAAAAGATCAATGGCTGTCGGCCATCCTGGCGCAGTTGTAGCGGTTTGAGCGACTGGATGTCAAATCCGCTGTGTTGCCCCGACAGCCCGTTCCCACCTCAATCCGCCGGCCAACTGGGGGTGGCAATACCGGTGCCCAGATCGGCCTGGACCAGGCGCTGCCGTACCTCCAGCAACCTGGCCAGCAAGGCCGGTTCCGCCCGGCGATAGGCCTCCTCGTCTTCCACACGACGCACCACAATACCCAGCAGTTCGGTGATGGCATTGCCCACGGAGTTCTGGCTGATCGTGACGATCAAACGACCCCGGTCATCCCGGTAGAGCAACTGCTTGTAGGCCGGCTGCCAGCGGATCTCGTTGGCAAACTTGGGGTCCTGCAACAATTTTTGCCGCACTTCCCGGGCGGCATGGAAAAAATCATTATTGAACAGCAGGATGTTTTCCACATGATCGGGAAAATGGGCATCCGGGGGCACCGAGGCGGACCGGTCGGAAACCAGCCCGAAAAAGGTGCGGTAAAAATCCAGAAATCCCAATAATATCCGATCATATTCCTGCCAGAACAGGGCGTTGCCCAGTTGGTCGGTGCCACCTTCTGCCTCCCAGCTGGGCAAGCCCTGGGGAAAACCTGTGAGCCGGATTTGGGAATGGTGGGTCGCCACCGGCTGCAACAGTTGCAGATCCAGAATGGCAAAGAAACGGTGGTATACCTCGCTTAATTTGTTGAGAAACAATCCGTTATGACCGCTGTCGGTCAGGTTGATATCGTTGGCATCCGCCACCCTGGCGGCCCGCAACTGGGCTTGGGGAAAGACGATAAAATGGTTATGAATCATGCGGATGGAGGGTACACCCGACTTGTTCATCGGCCAGGTGGGGTCCAGACTGGCTTCGCCGCACAGCACCAGTGCCTCTGCCGGGTCGGGATACTGTTCGAGCATGTAGGCAAAGAGGGTTTGGGTCATGCGGCTCCAGACCTTTTTTTCCCGCACGGACAACTGGTCACGGCGCACCGGGCGACCCAGGGGATTCAGGATGCGCTGGGAAGTGTCCAGGATGATCGAGGTGTCAAACTCCAGACTGTGGCCCAACAGCTTGCGATACATCAGAAAATCTTCCGGGGTGCGCAGCAGGCCGTTTTCCTGGGCCAGATGTTTCAGATTGCTGGGGCTGTTGAAAAATTCCACCGCCGTCATCCCCTCGGGAATGGTCAGTGGCATCTTGAGCCGGGGGGTGACGATCTCGCGTGGTCCTGTTTCCATGTCGTGCTCCGTTATGTGTCTCGTATGACTGGATTCTCGCTTGGACAGGAGGGGGAATTGTGGTACAAACGGGGGGTTTGTTCGACTCCACGCACCCTGACTGCCGCCATCCACCCAGTATGAATAGCAAACCCTCTCCCGCAGCCTACCTGCGTCTGCTGCACACCCTGGCTGACCAGGGCAACCCGAAGGCTCAGTACAATCTTGGAGCGATGTTGCTGCATGGGCAAGGGGTGGCGAGAAACGATACGGAAGCGGCCCTCTGGCTGCGCAAGGCAGCCGGGCAGGGTGTTGCCCTGGCGCAACACAATCTGGGGGTGATGCTGCTGCAGGGACACGGCGTGGTGCGTGACCCGGTCGAGGCAGCCCATTGGTTGCTGGCCGCCGCCCGGCAGGGTGAGCCCCGCTCGCAGCATACCCTGGGTGCGCTCTGCTACGAGGGGTTGGGGGTTGC
>JAMOAX010000074.1:0-15263 GCA_039908555.1 Magnetococcus sp. DMHC-8 | reverse complement strand
GGCTGATTGCCAGGCTGACGCCGGTAATCCAGACCACATCGGACAAGACCACCCGGGATGGCAAGTAGTCGATGTAATAGACTTCTCCCGAAAGGATCTGGATGCCGAACAGTTTTTCAATCGTGCCCAGCACCGGTTCCAGGTTGTAGGCCAGGGCCAGGCCCAGGCCCAGGCCGGCCAGGGTGCCGGTCAGGCCGACGATGCCGCCATTGATGATGAAGATGGTCATGATGCCCCGGGCGGTGGCGCCCATGGTTTTCAGGATGGCAATCTCCTGGGCTTTTTCCATGACCGACATGATCAGGCTGGAGACAATGTTGAAGGCTGCCACCACCACCACCAGAAACAGAATCACGAACATGGTGGCTTTTTCCAGACGCAGGGCGCGGAAAAAGTTGTGGTTCATCTCCATCCAGTTTTGAATCCAGAAGCCGCCTTCATCCCGGGCGAGATGGGCGAGGCGTTGCTCCAGAATTTTGTGGATGGAGAGGGCGGATTCCGGATCGGGGGTTTTGACCTCGATGCCGGTGACTGTTTGATTCATGCGCAACAATGCCTGGGCATCGGGCAGGTGGATATAGGCGAGGGCACTGTCATATTCGTGCATGCCGGAGTTGAAGATGCCGGCCACGGTAAACCGTTTCATGCGCGGCATGGAGCCCATGGCGGTGACATTGGTGGTGGCCACCATGAGGGTGACCGGATCGCCCAGGGTGACGCCCAGGTTGGCGGCGAGATTTTTGCCCAGAATGATACCGAAGCCGGCCAGTTGTTCCATTCGGCCCTGGGTCAAATTTTTGGCCAGATCGGAGACCTGCTTTTCCTGTTGGATATCCACGCCCCGCATGCTGACCCCGATGGCGCGTCCCCTGGCCTGTACCATGGCCTGTCCCGAGATGAACGGGGCAGCGCCGGATACGCCGGGTGTCTGCCCGACGATCTCCAGCACGGTGGCAAACTGGCTGACCTCGCCGGTGAACGAGCGGATGGTGAGGTGGCTGGTGACTCCCAGGATTTGATTTTGCAGCGTTTCACGAAAGCCGGTCATGACAGCCAGCACCACGATGAGGGCGGCCACCCCCAGGGCAATGCCGCCCATTGACAGAAAAGTGATGACGCTGATGAAATGTTGTGTCCGTTTGGCCCGCAAATAGCGCAGACCGATCAGCCACTCGTAGCGGTTGGCAAGCATGGGCTGGTATGGGTTCCCTGAAATCGTTCATGATGAAAACAGCCGCCTGTTTGCAGCCGGTTCGGGTATGTGGGGTGGTTGGACGACCCCGCCCGGTGCAGGCGAACAGTAAAACAGGGGGTCATTCTGGCGTTCTGTTGCCGACAAATCAAGCAATGGTGGTGAAGCGGGCGCACGATTTCCATTTTGTGTGGATTTTTCCGGCCATTTCCCGTATCCTGGCCTCCGGTCGGTCTGCTCATGGGGTGGCCGGGGATGCCCGTCGAGCCGGGGTGTTGGCCTGCTGGCAAGGGTCAGTCCATCATGTGGTGTTCAAGACCTTTTTCTGTTTTGTCGCGTCCCGGTTATGGGTTGATGCTGGCGGGTCTGGCGTGGCAGTTGGGGGTGCATGCGTGGTTTGCCCCGCTGCCGGCGCGTCTGGCGCAGTGGCCGGAGCCGGTGCCGACCGCCTGGCTGCGCGTGTTCAGCCTGGGGGAGCCGGTGGTGTTGGCCAAAGGGTTGATGCTGTGGCTGCATTCATTCGATGATCAGGCCGGTCTGAAGGTGACGATTCCGGATCTGGATGTGGGTCGGCTGGAGGGGTGGCTGGGCAGTATTCTCGACCTGGACCCGCGCGGGCAGTATCCTTTGTTGGCGGCCGTGCGTTATTACGGGGAGCTGGCCACGCCGGCGCAGCAGCGCCGTTTGGGGGAGTTTGTTTTCCGCCGGTTTTTGGAGGACCCTGCGGCCCGGTGGCCCTGGCTGGCGCACGCTGCCATCGCGGCCAGGCACCGTTTGCACGATCTTCCCCTGGCGCTGCGCTATGCCCGTGCCCTGCGTCGCCACACCACGGCAGGGCAGGTGCCCGCCTGGGTCGGGCAGATGGAGATCGTCCTGCTGGAGGAGATGGGAGAGTGGCAGGAGGCCCGGGCGTTGATCGAGGCGTTGCTGGCCGGTGACGCACTGCGCGACCCCCGGGAGCGTCACTTTTGGACAGAGCGGTTGCAGGGATTGCCGCAAAAGGGGCACGATCTGCCCTAGTGGAGTGGCAAAGCGCAATTGACAGGTAACGTTTCATGGGGTCCAGGGGAGATTATCTCCCCTGGCGGGTCCAGGGCAGCGCCCTGGGACTTTGCTTTTGTTTTTCAAAGGAGCCACAGCCGCTTTTTGCTGCGGCGTTTTCAACGTGCGCCGCAGGCAATCTGGCGATGCTGGCATGGCTGGCACCCGTCAAATCAGGTCGGTTGAGGACATCTGTCTGCCAGGGAGTTTTGTTATGGACAAGCCTGTGTCATGGCGCTGTCATCGTCAGGGAGGCTTCACCCTGATCGAGATGGCCATTGTGATCATCATCATCGGGTTGATTCTGGGCGGGGTGCTGAAAGGGCAGGAGTTGATTCGCAGTGCCCGCACCCACAGCGTGGCCGACCAGGGCAGTGCCGTCAAGGCGGCCGTCATGGGCTTTGCCGACCGTTATCGGGCCCTGCCCGGGGACTATGACAAGGCATCGACCAACATTCCCGGCGTAGAGAGTGGTCAGGACGGGGATGGCAACGGCCGGGTCGGCTACAACGACAGCAAATCGCCGGGCAAGCCGGATGAGGCCAATCGATTGTTGGAGACCAGCCTGGTCTGGCTGCATCTGGCCAAGGCCGGGTTCATTTCCGGGTCGTTTGATGGCAGGCCATTGCGTCCGGGGGATCTGGTCAACTGGAGCTGCCCACCGGAAACATGCATGATGAATGCCTTCAACAGTCCGATGCTGTTTGCCTATTCCAATGAACAGACGGGTGTCACCTGGCCTTCCGATACGGCGAACAGCAACCAGTTGTGGGTAGGCAAGAACATTCCGGCAGAGTTGATTGCCGAGCTGGATCGCAAGATGGATGACGGCAACCCCTCCACGGGCCAATTCCGGGCCGGGGATGGTTTTGTCGAGGGGGCACCCGCCCTGGTGGGGAATACCTGTGCCATCGGCGGCAAACTGTCCAAAAAGGACCAGCCGGAGGGGGCGCCCTTCAAGTGGGATCTGAAAAATCAGGCGGTCGACTGCGGGGCGGTGTTGCTGTTCTGATCGGGGCAGAGGGTTGCTGCTGCGGTGTTGCCGAGGATATTTTTGACACGCTGGAACAGCTCATCCACCTGTTCCAGAATGGCCTGCCGGTCCAGGCGTGCGTCTGCGAATTCGTAGGCTTCGTAGCGAAATTGTACAGCAAAAGCGGTCAGGTCAATCAAACGCCACTCTTTTGCCACTGTTTCGCCCGCCTGAGTCAGCAGGACAAGCAGCAGACGGAGATTGTGCGTTCTGGGAACCTCTCGATCACAGAAGGTCAGCCACGCTTTGAGGGCTTTTTCTACTGACTGTTGGGCAAGCAGGCCGTAGATTTCGTCGGGAAATTTTTCCGCATCCAGCATGTTGCTGATGGCTTTGAGGTCACGTTCGGCGGCCGCCAACAGGCATGATGCGCCTTCATGATCGGGCATGGAGAACCTTGCCCTCTCGCATGGCGCGGGTGACGATGTGGTTGGCCGATGTTTTTAACCGTTCCACCTCTTCCACACTGTAGACCAGGATATCGGTGGCCATTGGGAGGGAACCCATGGCGCGTTCCAGGCTGGCCACCTCGCGAAACCGGCTTCGGAAAGGACCGAAAGCCTCAGACTCAATGACCAAAAGATCCACATCGGAGTCGGTTTGCTCTTCGCCACGCGCACGAGAACCAAACAGCACAATCCGCTCTGGCTGCACGGCATCGACGATGGCGCGCACCGCAGCATCCAGCATTTCCTGGGTGACAGGCGTCATGCAGGGTGCTCCGGTTGGTTGGTGGTCGGCATCATCCTCTCTTTCTGCTACGGCGAGTCGGACAGCGGCGCGATCAAATAGAGGTCAGAGTCGGGCTGTTTCATGACCCCTGCCCGGTACTCAATGTTTTCCCCGAATCCCACGAACAGATCCACCCGCCCGGCTCCCCGGATGGCGCCGCCGGTGTCCTGGTTGACCACCCAACGCACGTCAGGGCGCCAGCCTGTCACGGTTTTGCCATCACCGGCCAGGACCGGCACCGTGGTGGAGAGAATGCCCGGGGCGCCCTTGGGAAACAGACGATGGTCGGTGGCAATCGACCGATCAGCGGTCAACGGAACATTGATATTGCCCACCGGATCGCCCTGCAACTCCCGGAAAAAGACGTAGGAAGGATTGGCAAAAAAGAGTCGTTGATTCTCTTCCGGGTGATCCAGCAGCCATTGACGCAAACGGGGCATGGTCATCTCTTCTTTGGGTATTTTGCCTTCATCGATCAATATCTTCCCGATGGCTACGTAGGAACGGCCATTGGCGCTGTCGTAGCCGAGCCGCATCGTCTGACCATTGTCCAGCAGCACCCGTCCCGAACCTTGAATGTGCAGAAAAAAGGCGTCGATGGCGCTGTCGACCCAGACCAGTTCCAGGCCGCGATTGGCCAGGCGGCTGGGCAGTTTGCTGGAAAAAATATGGCCGTCGATCTGCCGGCGGTCATGGTAAGGCTGGGTCTTGCCTTTTTCCCGGCGGGAGAAGGTCTGCTGACCGTTTGCACCGTTCCTGCTCTCCACGAGGTCGGGCGGACGGCGATAAATGGGATAATAAAACCGTCTGGAAGGGCGGAGGGAACCATGCAGGAGGGGCTCGTAATAGGCGGTCACCATGACGTCCCCCTCGGCATTGCCCACCGCCCGGTACAGGCGAAAGCGCTGATGCAGAATGGATTGCAACCGGGCGGCATCTTCCTGGCGCGCCACCCCGGCCAGGGTGGTGCAAGCCTCGGCCATGGCCCGGGCGGAAACCGACGCGGCGCCAAATCGCAACATTTGTTGCGGAGGCAGACGACGGTAGTAGACTGCACTCCGTTCCAATGCCTCGGCCCATGAACGGGTGGCCCGGTCCTGCAGCAAGACGGGGGGCGCTTCGGACCAGGGAACAGGCTCCAGGCTGGTGGTGGCGGTCACCTCGCCCACCGGCGGTCGTTTGATCCTCTTTTCCGGAGCGGCAGTGACCATTTCCTGGACCGGCAGGCTCTGACAGCCGGCCAGCAGGGCAAGCAACGGCAGCAATACCAGAGTGATGAGCACCACAGGCAGAGGATGACCCGCCACCCGACCGGCGGAACGGGATGAAAAGCAGTGGGGGCCGGGCCCCCACTGATGCAGGACGTCAGACCGCACTTTTCGCTACCTCGCCGGGTTGCTGGATGGCCGACAGGAACCAGGCGGGATCGCGGCTGCCCACCGGACGGGTGAAGGTCCAGTACTCCTCCACAGTTGAACTGACATTGGGATCGCCTTCCAGTACCTTGCCCTGGACATCGGTGGTATAATCCACCATGTTGACCAGGAAATGGACGGTAATCCAGTCATCGCCGTTCTCCTGCCAGGCTTCGGTGATTTCCACGTGTTCAAAGTGGATCTTCTCGACGATATCCCGTTTGCCCTCTGCCTTGCGTCCCATGGCCTGAGTCTGGATCAGGGTCCACATCCGTTCGGTCAGCAGGGGACGCAACCGGTCGACGCTCCAGTCGCTCCAGGCTCCCTGGATGTGCTGGAAGGCCATCTTGGCGCCCTCCAGAAAGCGATTCGGATCGAAAGCGGGGTCCATGCTGGCGATGTTGGCCAAGCCCTGGGCCACTTCGTCGTCCCCGACGCCGGCAACCGTGCCGGGCATCCGGTCAAAGGCGGTTTTGCCCAGCATGGATTCGCCCACGGCCTCGCGGGCGCTGCCGTCGTACATGCCGGCGGGCAGGGATTCCTTTTCTTTCTGTTGCCTGAACCAGCGTATGGCAAACCAGATCAGGCCGCCGATCAGGATGATTTCCAGGAGGCCGATGCCGCTACCACCCACGCCGCCCGCCACCGGTGCCGCGCCACCGACTGCGCCGGCTGTGCCGGCTGCGCCGTGTCCGCCGCCGAAGAGGGCCGCACCCAGCAAGCCGCCCAGCGCAAACCCGCCGAGACCGCTCAGCAGCCCTGAGCTCATCCCGGAAGGGGCCGGCATGGCCGGCGGTGCGTGGGGTACCGGAGCGGGTGCTGTGGCCGGAGCGGAGGCAGTAGTGGGTTTGGCAGGGGCGGCCTGGGCGGGGGCCGGGGTTCCCTGGCGCATTTGACCTGTGCCGGCGCCGGGGGCTGATGGTACGGCCTGGCGGGGCGTGGAAAAGCTGCGAGAGCCACGGCTGCCCACGGAATCACCGCCACCTACGCGGGCCGCATCGGCATCCGTTGGCCAGAATGTCGCGGCGGACCAGCCGACCGCGAGCAGAGAAGCAAAGAGGGCAAATAAACCTGTCCTTTTCATGGTGGCACCTCAGTCAGTAGGTTGTTGCAAAATATGGGCTGCATAGAGTACTTCGGCCAGGTGGTAGACCCGCACCGCAGAACCCGCCTGCGCCAGACCGGCAGCCAGGTGCAACAGACAGCCGGGATTTTCGCCCACCACCGCATCCGCGCCGGAGGCGTGAATGGCGGCCAGTTTGTCCAGTCGGATCTGCTGGCTGCGGCGGGGATGACGCAGTTGATAGTCACCCCCGGCACCACAACAGCCGGCGGGAAAGGGTGTGCCGGCTGGTTGCAGCTCGCGAAAGACGACAGGGAGATCAACCAGCAGCCGCCTGGGTTCCATTATAATGCCTAAACCGTACCGTGTTTGGCAATGGTCATGATAGGTGAGCGTGCCAAAACCCGGATCTTTTGGCAAACGGGTCATGTTTTTCGACCCTTCGGCCAGAAACTGACCGAGGGTTTTTACCTTGGCAGCAAAGTCCCGGGCGGCTGCGGCATAGGCCGCATCGTCTGCCAGGGCCCGGGCATAGCTGTGGGCGGTGACGGCGCAGACGCTGCTGTCGCACACGATGGCCTGCCAGGGACCGGTTGCCAGAAAGGCATCCAGGGTGCGGCGAGCCTGGCGCAAAAACCCGGTGCGGTCGCCGGCCTCCCGGAATGGTGCACCGCAGCAGCCGAATCCGGTCGGGATGGTCACCGGGTTGCCCCAGTGGGCCAGCAGGTGGGCGGCAGAGGGGGCCACGCCCGGGAAAAACAGCCGGGCCATGCAACCACTCAGCAGGCCAACACGTGGCGGCCCGGGCAAGGTGGTGGAAGGGGGCGCGGGGAAGGGCGGCACTGGCACCTCCGTCCGGTGACGGGGGATCAGTGCCTCCAGGCGGGCCAGGGCGGGCAGGGGGCGCAGGAGGGCGAACCGACGCACGGTGCGTTGCAGGCCGGACCGCTGGTGGATGGCCAGCAGGGCCGCCAGTCGTGCCGTCAGGAGGTGGCTGTTGGTGATCCGGTGCAGCAAACGGCCCAGCACGGTGGACCGGGGAGGTGCCAGAGCGCGCAGCAGCATGGCCAGCTTGGCAGGTCGGACCCCGGCAGGACAGGCCGCGTGGCAGGCCCGACAGACCAGACAATGGTCCAGGACGTCAGCGGCCTCGGCAGCCGTCAGGGCGCCGGACTGCCAGGCCAGAATGACGGAGATGCGGCCACGCGGCGCATGCAACTCGTTGTTTTCGACCCGGTAGGTGGGACACACGGGCAGACAATAGCCGCACTGGGTGCACAATCCGGCATTGGCGAATGGGTCAGACCCTCCCATGATCGGCGGCTATTCCCGTTGCGGCCGGAAGTTGATCTCCAGCTCCCGGCACTCCGGGCAACCCGTCGGGGCCTGTTCCACGATGGCCGTTTTCTGGATGGCCCGAATGACGGAACGGTCAAAGATGGCATTGCCGGAGGTGCGACCAATGCGCGGGTTCATCAATGTACCATCCGGACCCACCTCGACCAGCACCGTCATCGCCAGATTGCTTTCATTGGGCAGACCGCTCGGCTTGTTCCAGTTTTCATAAATCTTGTTCTGGATCTTGCGCTGCCAGAGGGTGACCGTCAGGTTGGAGGCACGGGGTTCCTGGGGTGCAGCCGCCGTCTGCCGTGCCTGGGCCGGTGGTGCCGCTGACGGGGGTGGCGGCGCCGGTTTGGGCGCCGGTTGGTTGGGCTGTACCTTGGCAATGGCCGCCGACAGATCCGAAAAATCCGGGGTGTCCGGCTTTTTCTTGACCGGTTCGGTGGGTTTTTTCTCGTCAGACGACTTGCGCGGTTCCGCCTTGGCCGGTTCCTCCTTCTTGGCTGCCTTGGGGTCCGGCTTGGCTTCGGGCTTGGGCGCCGGCTTGGGCTCCTGTTTGGGTTCCGGTTTGGGCGCCGGCTTGGGTTCCGGCTTGGGTTCCGGCTTGGGTTCCGGCTTGGGTTCCGGCTTGGGTTCCGGCTTGGGCGCGGGTTTGGGTTCCGGCTTAGGCTCCGGTTTGGGCGCGGGCTTGGGCTCCGGCTTGGGTTCTGGCTTGGGCGCCGGTTTGGGTTCCGGTTTGGGTTCCGGCTTGGGTTCCGGCTTGGGCTCCATTGGCGGTTGAACCGGCATCGGTGGCAGCTTGATCGGTTCCACCGGCGGCGGTGGTGGCGGCGGCAAAATGGGTTTGAGCGGTTCCAGGGGGGGGACCACCTTGACCGGTTCCACGATGGTCGGCGCCTCTTGCGGTTCCTCCACCTCCGTTGCCGTCTCCTCGACAGGTGCCGGCGTTGCCTTGGGTTTGGGAGAATCGGAGGGGGGCAACTGCACCAGGCTGACCATGACAGGCGGCGTCATCTCCTTTTCCGGGGTGGAAAAAGGGCTGAAGAACACCAGGGCCAGCATCAGCAGATGACCAAGGATCGAAAAAATCAGCGGTTTGCGATTGGATGGCATGAAATTAATGAGCAGGTGGTTCAGTAACCAAACCGATGCGATCCACGCCAGCCTGTTGCAACTGGGACATGACGAGCATGACAGAGCCGTAGGGGGTCTTGCGGTCGCCGCGGACGAACAGAGGCAGATCGGGATTGCTCTTGCGGATGGCCGTCACCTTTTCGATCAACTGGGTGGTGGTTTGTGCGGTCTTTTCGATATAGGTCGTGCCATCCTGACTGACGGTAATAATCAGCGGCTCCTGTTTGGAAGGCAGCGGGGAGGCATGGGTGGAGGGCAGGTTGACCTCCACCCCCTGGGTCAGCAACGGCGCGGTCACCATGAAGATGACCAGCAGCACCAGCATGATGTCCACCATGGGCGTGACATTGATGTCGCTCATGGTGCCATGTTCCGATCCTTGACTGTTGAAATTGACACCCATGCTCATGAGGGTTTGCCTCCCCGGCGTGCGCTCTGCCGTTCCAGAATGTTCAGGAATTCGGCGCCGAAATTGTCCATTTTTTGGTGGAAACGGCGCAGGTTGGTGGCATATTTGTTGTAGGCGATCACCGCCGGAATGGCGGCCACCAGGCCCATGGCCGTGGCGATCAGGGCCTCGGCAATACCCGGCGCCACCATGGTCAGAGTGGTGTTTTTGGCGCCGGCCAAACCCAGGAAAGAGTTCATGATGCCCCACACGGTGCCGAACAGACCGATGAAGGGGGAGGTCGAGCCGGTGGTGGCCAGAAAAGTCAGGCCCCGTCCCAGGTTATCCATTTCCCGATTGAGGGCGACCGTCATGGCGCGGCGAATGTTGGGGAGCAGATCACCCGCTTCGGCGGCAGCGGGTGCACCATCCTCCCCTTCCCAGCGTTTCCACTCGCGAAAGCCGGTGGTGAAGACGTTGACCAGGGGGCTGTCCGGCCACTCGCGTGCGGCCGTCTGATAGAGCTTGGCAATGCTGCCGCCGCTCCAGAAGCGCTCCTCGAAGGCGGTGGCTTCACGGGTGACGCGGCGGAACAGCATCCACTTTTCGATGATGATTTTCCAGGACCAGATGGAGGCGCCCAGCAGGAGCAGCATGACCATCTTGACCACAGGCCCGGCCTGGGAGATCAACTCCAGGGGGTTATGGGATGCGATTGTTTCGTTCATGAGTGGACCATTTGGTAAAATGTTGACCCGGACAACGCCGGGCGATCTTGCAAAGTGTCATGGATTGTGCCGACCGGTGTGCGCCGGGTTCCACAGGGCATGCAACAGCGCGTCCGGCAGCCGGGTTGGCTTGAAGTGGCTGTTCAGGGCAACGATGCGCACGACGGCCTCCACCAGTTGTCGTTGCTCCCGGTCACGGCAGATGGCCTGGTGCAGGAGCAGGCTGGCCCGCTTGTGTTCCTGCAGCACCACGGAGACGGTCAAGGCGTCATCCAGTCGCGCGGGCGCCAGAAACCGGATCTCCATCCGTGTCACGGCAAACAGCAGGCCCTGTTCCCGGCAAAGCTGCTCCTGGCTGAAGCCCAACTGGCGCAGCCATTCGGTTCTGGCCCGTTCCAGAAAGCACAGATAGTTGCTGTGGTAGACCACCCCGCCCGCGTCGGTCTCTTCATAATAAACCCGAACCGGCCAAAGGAAAGCATTTTTCGTCACGATAACGATTCTTGCCTGCTGGGCAAGGCCGCTTCCCGACCCAGATGGCGATAGGCCAGAGGGGTCGCCCGGCGACCGCGCGGAGTGCGATCCAAAAATCCTTCCTGCAGCAAATAGGGTTCCACCACATCCTCTATGGTGTCACGGGTTTCACTGATGGCGGCCGAGAGGGTATCCAGGCCCACGGGCCCGCCGGCAAATTTATCGATGATGGTCGCAAGAAAAAAGCGATCCATGCTGTCCAGTCCCCGGTGGTCCACCTCCAGGAGGTCCAGCGCATGGCTGGCCATCTCCTGATCGACGCAGCCCCTGCCCATGACCTCGGCAAAGTCCCTGACCCGTTTGAGCAGGCGGTTGGCGATGCGCGGCGTGCCACGGGAGCGGCGGGCTATTTCCCGGGCGCCCGAATCGTCCAGGGTGACGCGCAACAACCGGGCGGAGCGTCGGAGGATGGTTGCCAACTCCTCCGGTTGATAAAACTCCATGTGCCCCAGGATGCCGAACCGGTCCCGCAGCGGGTTGGTCAGCATGCCGATCCGGGTGGTGGCACCCACCAGGGTGAAGGGCGGCAGATCAATCTTGATCGAGCGGGCCGAGGGGCCCTCGCCGATCAGGATATCCAGTTGATAATCCTCCATGGCCGGGTACAAAATCTCCTCCACCGAGGGGCTGAGTCGGTGAATTTCGTCGACGAACAGGAGATCGCCCCGCTCCAGGTTGGTGAGCAGGGCAGCCAGATCGCCGGCTTTTTCGATGATGGGGCCGGAGGTGGTGCGCAGACCGACTCCCAGCTCCAGGGCAATGATGCGGGCCAGCGTGGTCTTGCCCAACCCGGGCGGTCCGTGCAGCAACACATGGTCCATGGCGTCGCCCCGGTTTCTGGCGGCTTGCAGGAAAACCATCAGGTTGGTTTTCAACTTGCTTTGGCCGACAAATTCGGTCCACTGCCGGGGGCGCAGGGCGGGGTCGCTGCCGCCCTCGCTCGTCTCCGTTGCGGGAGACAACAACCGCTGGAGCGGTTCGGCGGGGTTCATTCCGCCACCGGACGGGCCAGCACCTTCAGAGCGGCCCGCAAACCGTCACTCACCCCGGCGACTTGCGAGCCGGCGAGCAGTTGCCCCAACACCCGTTCCACCTCCGGCCGTTTGTAGCCCAGATTCATCAGGGCCGAGGTCAGTTCCTCGCGCAACACGGCGCGGGAGTCGACGGGAGGAGGGATGGTCCTGTCCGCCTCTGTTGCACCCTGGCCGGGACCGGCCGCCAGCAGGGTGGCCGGCAGGCGGTCTTTCAGTTCGATCACCAGTCGTTGTGCCGTTTTGCGCCCCACCCCGGGAATCAGGCACAGGGTGGGCAGATCATCCGTCAGGATGGCGGTCGCCAGGGCCGAGGTGCTCAACGTGGAGAGCGCGGAGAGCGCCAGTCGGGTACCAATGCCGGTGACATTGTTCAGCAGGATGAACAGGCTCTTTTCTTCCTGCGAGGTAAAGCCGTACAGGTGCAGGGCATCCTCCCGCACATGGGTCAGGGTGAGGAGGCGCAGTTCCGCACCCGGACCCGGGAGCTTTTCGTAGGTGGAGAGGGCGATAAAGACCCGATACCCCACCCCGCCCACATCCAGAATGATCTGGTCCGGTTGTTTGTCGGCCAGGACGCCGCGCAGCATGGCAATCATGCGGGAACTCCCGTATGGGACCTGCCCATCGTGCGCAACAGATGGGCAGGCAGATGGTGCAGATGGCAGATCGCCACACCCAGGGCGTCGGCGGCATCCTGAGGAGCCCCTTTGGTCATACAAAGCAATATTCGGACCATTTCCTGCATTTGCTGTTTGTCCGCGTGTCCATAGCCCACCACCGTTTTTTTGACCTGCAGGGCCGTGTATTCATGGATCGGCAACCCCTGCTGATGGGCGGCGGCGATGGCCACCCCGCGGGCCTGGCCCAGTTTCAGGGCACTGGCAACGTTGTGCGAAACGAAAATGTCCTCCACGGCCACCTGCTGTGGTTGATGGGCGAGGATGATCCGGGTCAATTCCGCAAAAATGTTGCCCAGCCGGGCCGGCATGGACTCCCCGGTCCGGGTACGGATGCAGCCGTTGGCCACATGACGCAAAGTGGTGCCGTTGGATTCCACAATGCCCCAGCCGGTGGTGGTGGTACCGGGATCGATCCCCATCGTGCGCATCGACCGGGCCTAACCGTTGGCCAGGCGTTCCATGATGTCGTCAGGAATGTCAAAATTGGCATAGACCTGTTGCACGTCGTCGTTGTCCTCCAGCATGTCCATCAGCTTCAGCATGGAGCTGGCCTGTTTTTCGTCCAGGGTGATGCTGTTCTGGGGGCGCATGATCAGTTCCGCCCGTATGGGATTGAAGCCTGCCCGGGCCAGGGCCTCCTGTACACCGTGCAACTGGTCCGGTGCCGTCAGCACCTCGAAGGTGGTGCCATCGGTCACCACATCTTCGGCACCCGCCTCCAGGGCGGCTTCGATCAGGGCATCCTCGCTGCAGTTTTCAAAGATTAATTCACCTTTATTGTCAAACAGATAGGCGACGCATCCCGTCGTGCCCAGGTTGCCGCCGTATTTGGTAAAGGCATGGCGCACGTCGGCGACGGTGCGATTGTAGTTGTCGGTCAAGGTTTGCACGATGACGGCCACCCCACCGGGGCCGTATCCTTCGTAGCGGGCCTCTTCATAGTTGGTGCCATCCAGACCGCCGGCCCCGCGTTTGATGGCCCGTTCGATGGTATCCTTGGGCATGTTCTGGGTGCGTGCGGCCAGTACCGCACCCCGCAGGCGGGCGTTGGCAGACAGGTCGCTGCCCCCCAGTCGGGCGGCGGTGGTGATTTCACGAATCAATTTGGTAAATATCTTGCCGCGTTTGGCATCCTGCGCCCCCTTGCGAATCTTGATATTGGCCCATTTGCTATGTCCTGCCATGCCTGACTCCTGAAGGTTGGTCGTGACCTGTTGCGGTACTGCCGGTACAGCGGCTACCCGGTGGCCCGGATCAACGGTATTGCAGCTTGCCGGGCTGCCCGGGGGGCGCCGGGGGCTTCTCACCGGGCGGGGGCGGCATCGGTTCCGCCTCCCTGGGCAGGGCAGGCGGTTGCACTTCCTTGAAATCTTTCGGCACCTCGAAGAGGGCGGTCGGTTGGGCCTTTTCCTGAATATTGACCAGTTCCATCACGACCTTGCCATCCTCCTCCTCGCGGACGGGGACCCGCAGCTTGCTGTCTATCCAGCGGAAAAACTTTTGGGTGTTGCCTTGAAATGTTTGCGAAATGGCCCATTTTTCCGTGCTTCGGCCGGCGAGCTGTTCGGTGGCCACCAGTACACGCTCCATGCTGGGACCGGCTTCCGGTTGTTGCCGGACGACGATATGCCGGGCGGGATCAGCCCAGACCAGCACCTTTTGTGCCGGCTGCTGGTCCGGGGCGGCGCTCCCTGCTTGTCCCGGAGGGGGAGCGGGAGGCTGGATTTTGATCTCCCATTTTTCCGTTTCGACGCCATTGAGCTTTTCTGTTCCTAGCCGTGCGCAGGTAATGGCCTTATCCTGCTTGCAGGGGCCGTCACTGTCTCCCGGCAGTCGTTCGATATCCGGTTTGGGGGGGATGGGGGCGCTGCCAGCCCCGGCATAGTAGGTTTTTTCTGCCGGGGAGAGCATCCAGACCTTGCGCTCCTGCGGATGGACGATCAAAACTTTCTGTTTGCCCTGGAGAACCCCTTCGGCCCGGAAGCGGTCCTTGCCGACGAAGAATGTGCCGCGGGCCTTGTTGTCCGGGGCGCGGGGGTCGGTCATGACAATGTCGGCGGAAAACTCCCCGGTATACCACACGGCGGCCTGGGCGGTGGCCGGCTGGCCCAGCCAGGCGGACAGACACAGCAGCACGGCCAATCCACCGGGTTTGTATTGCAAAGAGGTGTGCATGGCAGGGTTCTCTCTCCAGGAAAAAGCGATTATAATGGCGGGCCGGCGGGTTGCCAGCCGACCCGGTTCGGAAATATATAGACTGGCGCGACAGAGATCAAGTTATTTACAGTTAGCCACAGGCTGGCAGACCGTCTGTATTGCTTGAATTGTATCGTTATTACAATGTGTTGTACAGTATTGCTCACGTTTTGTTCCACTTTTATCCACAGGTTTATCCACAGCGAAGGAGAATGACATGGCTGTTGAACGGACACTTTCCATGATCAAGCCCGATGCCGTTGCCAAAAACGTCATCGGCCAGATTTATACCCGTTTTGAGTCTGCCGGGTTGCGTATCGTGGCCAGCAGAATGATGCATCTTTCTGCCACCCAGGCGGGGGCTTTTTATGCCGTGCATCGGGGCCGGCCGTTCTACGCGGACCTGGTGAACTACATGAGTTCCGGTCCCATCATGGTGCAGGTGCTGGAAGGGGAGAATGCCATCGCCCGCAATCGGGAGATCATGGGGGCCACCAATCCCGCCAATGCCGCCCCTGGTACCATCCGCGCCGATTTTGCCGACAGCATCGAGGCCAATGCCGTGCACGGCTCGGATGCGCCGGAAACGGCCGCCCAGGAGATGGCCTTTTTCTTTGGGAATATGGAAATCCATTCCCGGTCGTAGTGGGGCAACCAACCTGATTTGACAGGTACAAGCCGTTCCAGAATCGCCAGCTTGCCTGCGGCGCATGTTGAAAACGCCGCAGCAAAAAGCGGCTGCGGCTCCTTTG
>JAMOAX010000240.1:0-2951 GCA_039908555.1 Magnetococcus sp. DMHC-8 | reverse complement strand
GATTTTGCTGTTGCTGTTGATTTTAATAAAAAGACGAAGCCGGTTTTGCTTCGGCGTCCTCAGCATGCGCCGCAGGCAATCTGGCGGATATGTCATGGCTTATACCTGTCACATGGAGCCAATTTGTTTGATAAATATCGAGATTTATGGCGACAAGCAGCTTGCCTGCGGCGCATGTTGGGCGCGCTGCGCGTGACGCAAAAACCGCGTCACGCTTCTCTTGAAATCGCGCCAAAAGGCAACAGCAAAGTCCCAGGGCTCTGACCTGGACCCCATATAAATTTTTATATTTTAAATGTTCTGCAATCCCGTCAGGTTGGCGCGGGCGCTGTCCTGGACTCGCGGTCATGGTGGGGCGAAGGCCGTTTCCCGTTCCCAGGCCGGCAACAGGCTCCATTGGCCGTGTTGTTCGATCATCTGTCGCGTCCTGTCCCGCCACTGGCCGGCTGCGGCCTGCTGGCCCTGCCGCCACAGCAGGCGGGCGCGCAGGATGTCTGCCGCCACGCGGCACTGTTCATACCCCAGTTCATCCAGGATGGTTTCGGCAGTGAACAGGGCGGTGGCCGCTTCGGTCTCTTTTCCCTCGTCCAACAGGAGATGTCCTGCCAGCAGGTTGCCATGCACGGTGGCCGGTCTCAGCCCCTCGTCGGTGGCGATGGTCAATGCCTCGTCCAGCAGTGGGCGCAGGGTCGCCGGTGTTTCGCCCTGGCTGCGCAGGTGGTTGGCCTGATGCAGCAGCACCTCCGGCAGAAAGGCGCGTCTGTTGGCCTTGCGCAGGGTGGCAACCGCCTGGGCGAAGGTGGCGCGTGCCGTCTCCTGCTGTCCCAGCGCTGCCAGGGCCCGGCCCTGGGTTTGCAGATCCAGGGCAACGGCAAACACATTTCTGGCCACCTTCTGGGAATAGTGGCTGCGATGCAACACCATCTCCCACTCGCTGGCCTCCCGAGCCTGATCCAGCAGCAGGTCACAATAGGCCTGGCCCGGCAGGCCGATCAGCCAGTGATAGCCGGTATCGCGCCCGGCTTGCCACTTTTCCGCCTCCTGAAAGGTGGCGCGGCTCTCCTGCCAGGCGCCCAGTCGGTGCTGGGCCGTTGCCAGACGGGTGTGCAGGTAGATGCGGGTCAGGGGATCGTCCTGGCGTGCGAGCCAGGCCTCGCCCTGGGCGGCGGTGGTCTGTACCTGCTGCCACTCGCCCAGCAACAGCCAGGCATTGCACAACTCGGCGGCGATCCGGGCCGCTGCCTTCCATTCCATGGCCTGTTCGGCCTGTTGCATCGCCTGCTGCCGGACCGGCAGGCTCCTGGCCAGGGAGAGGGGAGCCGGAGCGGGTCGTTCGTCCACCGGGAGGGGGCCGGGTCGACCGGTCAACCGGGCCGTGATGGCCGACCACGAAAACCAACTGGGCATGATCGTCGCCTTTCATATGGTTGAATGAATGCTGCAGATCATCATGGCAACAGTGGCCATGAAAAGCAATCCGGAGCGGTACTGCCAACCGACGGGACAGATGGTCTTCCGATCGTGGCAACGGCTCCCCGGCGGGATGGAGAGGCGTGTGCCGGGGCAGGGGTGGTTCTGGGTTGCGTAAATGCGCCGGAGCTGCATCGTCAACTCTCGCCAACGTGTCGTGGTTGGGTTACTCTTCTGCGTTGAGCACGGGGGGAGTGGCGGAGGAGGTGGATGAAAAACGACGGGTTTGCACCGCCTGGGCGCTTTTATGGGCGCTTTTATTTGTCAAGGGGA
The DNA here is from genome assembly GCA_039908555.1 of Magnetococcus sp. DMHC-8. Taxonomy (GTDB): domain Bacteria; phylum Pseudomonadota; class Magnetococcia; order Magnetococcales; family Magnetaquicoccaceae; genus Magnetaquicoccus. The sequence continues at coordinate 1,208 of JAMOAX010000240.1, read as the reverse complement.
TGATGCAGTCAATGAGTGCGGACGGCCCTCATCTGATCGACGGACACCAGACGCGGACCACGGACCTGCGGCCCGGCGAGACCGCCTATGGCATGTTGCAGAGCCATGGTGAGCTGCTGGCGGTCAGCCCGGCCCTGCAGGCCATGGCGGCGCCCTGGGGGTCTGTGGAGGTCTGGTGGCGACATGTCATGGCACAGATCGGCTTGCCGGTGCCCACCCAGTGTCCGGTGTGCCGGTTGGGACAACGGGTGGGAGTTGTCAGGGCCACTCTGCCGGAACCGCTGCCGACTGATGAAGCCCCTGCCTGGTCTGCTTTGCCCCGTCTCCGCACCTTTGAGGTGACATTTTCGGGACATCCCCACGATTTGTTGGCATGGGGAGCGCGTGATACCCCCGGGATGGTTCCGCCTGATCTCCTGCTGGTCAGCGACCGGACCCATGACCAGCAACAACACGAGACAGTCTGTCGCACCATCCGGCAATACGAGTCCATCTGCACCTTCATCCAGGATGTCTACTACCAGATGGATCTGCAGGGCCGTATTCTTTTTATCAGTCCCTCCTGTCGCAAATTGATCCTGTACCGCCCGGAAGAGCTGTTGGGCAGCTTCTTCGCGGAGCTGCTGCCCACGCCGGACACCTTCCAGGAGTTGTTGGATATTTTGCAGACCACCCGGGAGGTGCACGATTTTTATCTGCTGCTGCACTGCAAACAGGGGCAGCAACTGCCGGTCGTGATAACCGCCAAGCTGGTGGCGGGTGGTGACGGACAGGCGGCAACCATTGAAGGCATTTTTCGGGATGTCTCCGAGCGGGATCGCCTGGGCACCCTGCTGGAAGAGCGTACCCAGACCTATCGGCATACCCTTTCCCTGTTGGAACGATTGAAGGCGGCCACCGACCAGCATGTCCTGATCAGTGTGGTGGACCCCGTCGGCAACATTCTGTCGGTGAATGATCGGTTTTTGAGCGTGTGCCGCTACGACGAGACGGAGGTGATCGGGAAAAATCACCGTATTTTCAACTCCGGCCACCATCCGAAATCGTTTTTTCAAGGAGTTGTGGCGCACTGTTCAGAGTGGTGCGGTCTGGCGCGGTGAGATTCGCAACCGCAAAAAAAACGGCGATTGTTTTTGGGTGGATTGCACCATTGTGCCCTGCCTGACGCCGTTGGGACAGCCGTTTCAATACATCTGGGTCGCCACCGA
>JAMOAX010000239.1:0-2953 GCA_039908555.1 Magnetococcus sp. DMHC-8 | reverse complement strand
TCCCATTAACCTTTATTGATCAATCTGTCCCGTCTTAAGAGGGAGGCCATCTTTGATGTGGTACCGTGGGCGCTGGAAGGGTATGGTGCTGTTCGTTGTCCTGCTGGGTCTGCATGGCCATGGGTATGCGGCGGGGGAAGCCCATTCCGGTGGACAGGAGTGGCGTGAACCTCTGACCGGCATGGCGTTTGTGCGTCTTCCTGGAGGCTGTTATCACATGGGGTCGGAGGAGCCAGTACTGGGGGCCAAACCGGTGCACCAGGTCTGTCTTGAGTCGTTCTGGTTGGGCCGATATGAGACCAGCAATGCCCAGTACGGGCTTTGTGTTGCTGCGGGGATCTGTTCCCCCCCCGAACGACGGGATTCCGGCATCAACGAACATTTTCGTACTGGCAAAGAGGATCATTACGAAACCATGGGAGCGGCATTGACTGCTGCTGATCACCCGGTTGTTGGCGTCTCCTGGCAGGATGCCCAGGCGTTTGTTCGCTGGCTCTCTGCCCGCAGCGGGGAGACCTTCCGCCTGCCCACCGAGGCCGAATGGGAATATGCCTGCCGGGCTGGTGAGACAGAGCCTCTTTCTGCGGTTCCACAGGGATGGTACAACCTGAACAGCCATGGCAGGACCCATGCCGGGGGAGAAAAACAGGCCAATCCTTTCGGTCTGTATGATATGAGCGGGAACGTATGGGAGTGGGTACAGGATCATCATGATTCTCATGGTTATTCCCAGCACGCCTTGTGGGGGCCTCTGTTTACCAAGGAGGGGTTCTTCCATGTCACACGGGGTGGTTCCTGGTCCAGTGCGGCCATCTATCTGCATTGTGCCTATCGGGGCGTGGGCGAGGAGAGAGACCGGGACGACAATCTGGGATTCCGTCTGGTGCGTGAAGAAAAAAGGTAAAAGTGTCTTGGCTCCCGGTTTGACTGGACACGGAAAGGCCGGATTGGTTTCATATCCATGGTGGTCATGCCACCCATTTCTTGTCGGCACTGGCCTCCATCATTTCTGGCAGTTTCTTCCTGGCGGTCTTGGCCCAGTGCTGCCACTTCGGAATCATGTGCTGGTTCGGCGTGCATGATACCCGTCAAGGCTCTGTGTGCAGGTCTGTCGTATTTTCTTCCTGTCCTGGGGTGGTGCGCCACCGGAAAATATCCAGTGGCATCGTTTACGGCAATTCGCTACATTGGAGACGGATTGACACGGTTCGACCGGGGAGAGAGTAGCTATGGGCACAACAGCCGCTGCCATACCGTTTGACTCCTTGGCCTTTGCCAAGGAGTTACCGCAAACATTTATTTTTGCTTGATTTGCGAGCTTTTTCGGCATTCCTCGGAAGGAAAAATGGCGTCCCCAACGGACACCAAATTGATTTGTAAGTGTGCAGCTTTGAATAAGTTTTTGATGTGCACAAAAAATGTTACCATCAAAGTTACCAACAAAAATTTTTGCTGCCCTTTTCGTCAGAATCCCGACAACGCCTAAAATCACCCGACGCCCCTGGCAACCATCCCCATCGCCACCGCTCCCCGCCAGGATGTTCCCCCCGATCCATCGCCTCCACCAGTTCAGGGGTGCCATTCGCTACAACCGCTTTGGCTTGGCGATAGGTGAACTCGCTACCGAAACCAGCCTTTTTGGCCGCCACTTCACGGGTTTCTTGCCCAGGATTGGCATCCGGTGAATTAACCGGAAGCTCTTTCCTGCTATGCTGGTTACTTCCCCGCCGATCCCCCAGATACTCCTCCACCGCCCTTCCAATCACCACCCGATCCGACGGAGTGAAATCCTTGCGGACTTCGTTCTCTGGCTGGATTTTGATTGTCCAAAATTTTGGACAATCGCTCCGTCCGCTCGAGGCCCTCCGTCCTGGGTGAACTTCCCCAAAATTTTGCGGAAGCTCCATCCTCAACAAACCCGTTTAGCGTGTTCAACTTGTGCAAAATTTTGCACAAGTCCCGGTGCATCCATGTCCGTCCTTCGACGGCCTTCCCCGTCTCTCGCTTGGCCAGATGACACCGCCACTCAGCCGCCTTCTGCCCGGTGAAGCCAAGAGTCAAGAAGAGGAAACCGTCACGGGTCAAAGCGTAGGCTTGCTGCTCCCGATTCATCGCATCGACGTAGGAGATCGGCCGAAAATTCGGCCGATCTGCCCACTTTTCATCCCCATTTTCGATATCCCGGATCGCTGCCAGGACGTTCTTGTGATCCTTCCCAAACAGCTCAGCGACCACCACAGACGATACCGTTGCCTGGCCAGATGACACCGACAGCAGACGGCGAGACGACGGGGATCGGAAGACCGAGAATATCCCTCTGCCTTCTGTGCGTTATCCTGACAGCGTTTGCCGCGCAGGATGATGTACGTACCACCCTGGCGGCAAAACGCAGCACAATGCGTCCTGTGCGGGAATAGCGTGGTTTTCAGGGATTGCCAAGTGTGGTATGCTGGCCGCTTGAGCCAGCCAGGGAAAAACACCATGGATATGCCGACAGATAGATACTGGAAAGCTGTTCTAAGGCGGCACGTCGAAGCCTTGGACAATCCCGTAACTCGAGACCGAGCAACAGTATGGTTCAAGTCCAGGGACATCGCGGTTGGCAGCTTCAGGTGGGTGTGCTTCGCTCTGAACCTTGATCCGCAGCGCATGAAGGCAAACGTCCTTGCCAGGGATCGCCTGCTCAGGAAACAGGAACGAGCACGGCAACGCGCGGCTGACAGGCTCGAAGCAATGATGACGACAGAGTGAGTGCTTTACGCTCGCAAAGCGTTTGTAAAGCGTGCAGGTGAGGTTGCAGGGGTGGGTGCAGGTGGCCGCCGTCCATGGCAGCCCCGTCCAGGTAGTCAGTGCTTGCTTTGCTTGGCGAGATGCTCCGCAGCTTCCCCTGCCGATAAGGCAAGATCAACAGACTCACCGACAACGGACAAAACTTCAATCAGTCCAGCCACTT
>JAMOAX010000238.1:0-2956 GCA_039908555.1 Magnetococcus sp. DMHC-8 | reverse complement strand
TGCCGTAGCCGGGGACAATGATGATATTTTTGGCCTCCCGCAGCAGATCGGCGGTCTCCTGCGCCGAAACGGCGACCACCTCCCCGGCCGGCGCCGCACTGCCGGCAGAGGAGGGTGTGCCACCGCCGGTGCCAAAGCCGCCTGCGATCACCGCGAAGAATTTCCGGTTCATGGCCCGGCACATGATATAGCTCAGGATGGCACCCGAGGAGCCCACCAGGGCACCCACCACGATGAGCAGATCATTCGACAGCATGAAACCGGTCGCGGCGGCGGCCCATCCGGAGTAGCTGTTCAGCATGGAGACCACCACCGGCATGTCCGCGCCACCGATGGCCATGACCATGTGCACCCCGAACACCAGGGCAATGATCGACATCAGGATCAGTGGCATCAAGCCTTCCCGGATGGTGTGGGCGTCGAGAAACCATTTGCCCAACAGGACGGAGGCGATCAACAGCCCCATGTTGAACATGTGACGACCGGGCAAGGTCAGGGGAGCGCCGTCAATTTTGCCAGCCAGTTTACCGAAGGCGACCACCGAACCGGAAAAGGTGATGGCGCCGATCAACACGCCCACGTAGATTTCCACCTCGTGGATGGTCTTGGCTGCCCCGGTCAAGGTGGTGGACGGATCAAAGAAGGTGGCATAACCCACCAGCACGGCTGCCAGACCCACCAGACTGTGCATCAGGGCGACCAGTTCTGGCATTTCGGTCATCTTGACCCGGATGGCGGCAAAGACGCCGGCGGCGCCGCCAATGAGCATGCCCGTCAGGACCAGAGCCAGGCTGGCAGCGCCCGACAGACGGGGTCCCATCAGCGTGGCCAGGACCGCGACGGTCATGCCGATGATGCCAAACAGGTTGCCCCGCCGGGCGGTCTCGGGATTGCTGAGTCCACCCAGGCTGAGGATGAACAAAATGGTGGCACCGATATAAGCGATAGTCATCAAACCTGTGTTCATGGGTCAACTCTCCCTTTATTTCTGAAACATGCGCAGCATGCGCTGGGTAACCCAGAACCCGCCCAGCATGTTGACCGAAGTCAGCACGATGGCCAACCATGCCAGGGCGGTAACAAGCTCACTGGATGAGGATATTTGGATCAGGGCGCCGATCACGATAATGCTGCTGATGGCATTGGTAACGCTCATGAGCGGAGTATGCAAGGCCGGAGTCACATTCCAGATGACCATGTAACCGACAAAACAGGCCAGGACGAACACGGTAAAGTGGCCCAGAAAATCCGGTGGAGCCGATGCGCCGATCAGGGCGAAAACGACGGCGATGATGCCGCCGGTCCGGATGACGCTGGCATTGTCGGCGGGTTCGCCGGCACCGTGTCCGCCGCCGTGCTTGGCCGCCGGCGCTGCGGCAGCCGGTTTGGCCGGTTGGGGCGGCGCTGCCGACAGCTTGGGAGCCGGAGGCGGCCAGGTGATGGCGCCCTCCTTGATCACCGTGGCGCCGCGAATGACTTCGTCTTCCATGTTGACGTTGATCAGCCCATCCTTGGTGCGGCACAGCTCTTCCATCATGCGCACCAGATTGGTGGCATAGAGCTGGCTGGCCTGCCGGGGCAGGCGGCTGGGCAGATCGGCATAACCGATGATGGTCACACCGTGACGCACGGCCACTTCGTGGGGTACAGTCAGTTCACAGTTGCCACCCATTTCGGCGGCCAGGTCGACGATGACGCTGCCCGGCTTCATGCTTTGCACCATCTCGGCCGTGATCAGCTTGGGGGCCGGTTTGCCGGGAATCAAGGCTGTGGTGATGATAATGTCCACCTCGGCGGCCTGTTTGGCGGTCATCTCCTTCTGAGCCTTCTGGAATCCTTCGCTCATGACCTTGGCATAGCCACCCACGCCGGAGCCCTCTTCCTCGTACTCGACGGCCACAAATTCGGCCCCCATGCTCTTGACCTGATCCCCCACCTCGGGACGGGTATCGGTGGCCCGCACGATGGCCCCCAGGCCCGAGGCTGCGCCGATGGCCGCCAGACCTGCCACGCCGGCCCCGATGACAAACACCTTGGCAGGGGGCACCTTGCCGGCCGCCGTGATCTGGCCGGTAAAAAACCGCCCAAAATGGTGGGCCGCTTCGATGACCGCCCGGTAGCCGGCAATGTTGGCCATGGAGCTCAGGGCGTCCAGTTTCTGGGCGCGGGAGATGCGCGGCACGGAATCCATGGCCAGCACGGTCACCTGGCGGGCGGCCAACTGGTCCATGAGCTCCTTGTTCTGGGCCGGCCAGATGAAGCTGATCAGGGTGGTCCCGGCACGGAGCAGGTCTGCCTCATGGGTTTGCTGGTCGGGATGGCGCATCGGGGCCCGCACCTTGAGGATGATATCCGCCTGGGCATAGAGGGCAGCCGCGTCCGGGGCAATCCCGGCGCCCGCATCCCGGTAGACGTCGTCCGAAATATTGGCCTCTTGACCGGCGTTGCTTTCCACGGTCACGGTAAAACCGAGCTTGATGAGTTGTTTGACCGATTCCGGGCTGGCAGCCACCCGTCGCTCCCCCGGGTAGACCTCTCTGGGAATGCCAATCTGCATGTAATGCCTCCTTAACAGTAGGGTATGGGCAACAACAACCGCTTTCCAACAGGCTTTTCATCGCCATGTTGGCGGGTTCCAAACGACCACCCCGTGCCATGCGCGGGGAATGGGATGCGTAGGAGGCGAAAGTTAACCCGATTTGTTTGACAGGTCAATGGTGCGAGAATGCGTTGGCCCAGCTCTCCTTGTTTTGGCTGGTCAGACGGGGCAGATCCTGTGGTTCATCCAGGTCGTGCAGCAGGGTACCGATGTGATATGACCAACCCAGTTGCCGGATGCGGTGCACTGTCTCGTCGGCCACGGTGGCGGTGCTCCAGTTGATGTCGGTAAACAGCAGCGGGTCGAAGCGTTGCAAACCCAACAGGGCATAACCGCCGTCCGCGGTGGGGTGGAGCA
>JAMOAX010000073.1:0-15387 GCA_039908555.1 Magnetococcus sp. DMHC-8 | reverse complement strand
GCGGGGTTCAAGGAGCATCACGAAAGGCCTGACCCTGGCAGCACGAGCGGTCGCGCAGGCAGGACGCCCTGATGGTTTTCGCAAAAATGGATTCACTGGATACGGGACCTTTTTGGGGCTTATGCGAACACGGTGCCCCTGCGGGGCAATCACTGCAACAGCACAAGCAAGACGGTGGTGCTCTGCCCCACTACCCCGCCAGGAACCGTGATGGTCCCCAGGCCCCTGCAATCAAAAAATTTCCAAACTCCTCGTCTTGATCTATAATCCCAGTCAACGAAGACACTCGCCGGAGACCGGTGCACACTCCAAAAAACCCTCCAAAACAAACTCGCAAAATTCCACGCTGCTCGCAAGGACCACGCCAGAGGAGGAATTGACGCCTCAAGGAGGTAAATTTATCAGCCTAAAAGATTACCCATCTCCCGTAAAAGCGCGCCGAAAAAACACTTTCGGAAGCATCTTTCCTCTACGGCCAGTGGAGCACGAGGGAGAGTGCTGAACCCACGGGAACCAGCCGCAAGCCAACCCACGCGCACAACTTTCTGATCATGATGCCCCTGCGAGGCAAAAAAACGACGGCAAAAAAGCAAGACCGTGGGGGCCGTGACGGTCTCCAGCCCCCTGCAATCAAAAAAGACTTTCCAACCTCCCGATTTCTCTATAATTTGCGGCTAATATGGAAACGGTCGGCAAAGCCCCTTTCACACTCAAGCAGATCTTCCAGGAAGACCAGGATCGCCACCCGGCAGACATCATGCGGGACTTGAACGCCCCCATTGTCGTACCCACCCCCCGCGAGAATCAAGCGAAATTATCTCGTTGGCCAATCTTTTTTTTTCTGTCGCCTGGAAAACAGCTTGACAATCACGGGAAGCCTTTCCCCCAGCACAAAGATGGTGTGGCCGTAACGGGCAATGCCGTTCACCCAGTGGCCGCAGCGGTTGACAGCAAGGTGCAGAACCCGGCCCATGTCTGGCTGTGCTCCAGGGGGCGGCAAACGCTCCCCGCAAATACCATAAAGGACTCCTGTCACCAAAGGTGCTCAAAGGTGCTCAATTTTTGTGCATGGGCATTTGAGCATCTTCGAGCAGCTCAAATGAATCGAGTCTTCCCGCGCAACACGAGGATACCAAAACTCCGGCATCCAGACAGGCTGATGTCGGCAGTGCCTGCAGCCGACAGAGTACACGGCGGCCAATGGCTTCACGGTACGGCAAATCATTCATCTGGTCAGGCGTATCGATATTCAGGGCAAAGAAGGTCGGTCCATCCTCGTTTTCTACCCAACCAACCCACCATCCCGTTTTCCCATTCCAGCCGGTTTTTGCCCGCAATCGCCAATCCCTGTCTGCCTCAATCAGCAGTATATCCTTGACCAATCTTTGGTGAGCCAACGCAAAAGGGAGTTTATTGCCATACAGGCGATGCAAGAAATCAATCTGCTCACTGGCAGAAATGGCCAAAGGGCCATCCAGCCAATAGGGATCCTGTCCGGTCCCGCTGTCGGCATTGCCATAAGAAATCGCCTGCAGAAATATTTTGGCCTGTTGCCCACCAATTCGTCGGGCAATGTCAAGATAGACCCAGGCGACCGAATAGCGCATCGCTGAACGCAGGGTATGATCCCGATTCCAGCCGGGGAAACTGCGCTCAACACCATCCCAGGCAAAGAGTTGAAATTCGTCTCGCACAACACCCGCCTGCAACGCAAACAACGTGTGAGGAATTTTATAGGTTGAAGCGGGCGCAAACCGTTGCTCGGCTCGAATCGGGTTGTGGATCCACACCCTTGTCCGACCGGGTCGTTCATCGACCACTTTCATGGTTCCGGTGGCCTTGTACGTTGCAAAAATATCTGCCAAATCAAGCGATGTCGGTACCGTCTCGCCACACAGCACAGGCTGGGCGTGCAGAAGCAGCAGAAACAGAACGCAAAATAGCGATGACAGATGCCAGAGCACTGTAATGACCTCCGAGCCTGAGAACAAATCTGACCACCACCGCGATCTACCGACGAAAGACCATAGGCCGGGGATAATCATTCGTCCCGCAACCGTGTCAATGCCCGGCGATCTTTTTTGCTTGGCCTCCCTGCGGATACGGGCAGGGCCTGTGTCTTGCTGTCCATCACTGTCGTTGCGCGTTCCTGCTGGCTTTGAACCGTCTCTTCGTACAGCAATACCGCCTCCCTGGCGGGCCCACGCCGATCAGAAAGGGCGCGCACCAGGACGACGAACAAACCCGCTTCCGTACGGATGCTGAGGGTATCCCCGATATGGGTTTCATGGCCGGGCTTGGTGCGTGTGCCGTTCAGATGCACCTTGCCGCCGACAACCGCTTCGGTTGCCAGGGGGCGAGTCTTGAAAAACCGGGCCGCCCACAGCCACCTGTCCAAACGGAACCTCGTTTCTGTCAACGGGGGAGGCTGGCTCATGTCGTCCTCATCTGCAACTGGGTGCAAAAAGGTGGATGGGCAATGCCATCGGCCACCGCATCCAGAGTATCCAAAAGGCATGCGGAATGGTAGGGTGGAGGCCGGTTGTCTCCATTTCCGACTGTCCGGGAGAGCGTACACCGTCCAGGACCACGGTTCAACCCTCCCACGCCGACCAAAACCAGCCGCAAACTGGCGTACCGTACCTCATTTCAATCCCTTGACGACAGGAGAGCGAAAATCAAACCAGTACGGAGGCGTTGACTTCGATACAGGTTTGTTTTTTATTGACTTTTATTAAGTACGCAAATTGCGTACTTCCGGGCACGAACTCAACAGGTTGTGGAGAATAGGGTGGAGAGGAGAAGAGAAGGGGCAGGAATCAGGGGATGGAGGTACGGGAAACAGCCGGACACCCCGTGAGGCATTCCGTGCTAACTATTGGAAACATTGACGTTTTCAGGCACAAAAAAACCGCCTTTGCGGGCGGTGAATTTGCTAAGAAAAGTATTAAAACTTAAATTGGTGGAGCCAGGCGGGATCGAACCGCCGACCTCTTGAATGCCATTCAAGCGCTCTCCCAGCTGAGCTATGGCCCCAATACGTTCGAGAGGCGGGAATCTAAACCACCTGTGTCTCGGTTGTCAAGGGGCTTTTGTGGCCACCCGCACCATCTGGTCCATTTTTTTGTGCCACATCCTCCAACCGACTGGCAAACACCCAATCCTGGGGAAATTTTGTCACGCTTGGCCATCGGGGGGTGATTTCGGCGCAACAGGATGCTAAAATGCCCAACATGCTTACTCCTTCCCTCACAGCCTTCCGGCTCTTGGCCCAACACGGCAACCTGGTCCCGGTCTACCGCGAAATCATGGCAGACCTCGATACCCCCGTGTCGGCATTCCTCAAAGTAACGAAAGGCGCAACACACGCCTTCCTCCTGGAATCCGTCCAGGGCGGGGAAAAATGGGGTCGATACAGCATTCTCGGCATGAACCCGGCCGCCATCTTTACCATCACCGGCCAGCAGGTGGAAATCCAATGGCATGGACAACCACCCCAACGGTTCACAGATCCAAACCCGGTCGCATGCCTCCAAACCTTCATGAACCGATACCAACCCGTCCACGTGGACGGCCTGCCCCGCTTCCACGGCGGCGCCGTCGGTTACTTCGGCTACGATATGGTGCGGGCCTTCGAAACCATCCCGGACAATAACCCGGATACCCTGGGTACTCCGGATACCCTCTTCATGCTCACCGATCTCGTGCTCATTTTCGATAACCTCTTGGGCAAACTCAAGGTGGTGGCCAACGTCTTTGTCGAACCCGACGCACCCCTGGATGTCCTGTATCAACAGGCCATGCAACGCATCGATACCGTCGTGCAACAACTGCAACACGCTGTGCCTGCCGAACCAGTCCAAACCGGAACCACAGTGCAGGAACACGATTTTCGCTGCGAAATGTCAAAAGAACAGTTCGTGTCCGCCGTGGAACAGGCCAAAGAGTACATTCTGGCCGGCGACATTTTCCAGGTCGTCCTGTCACAACGCTTTTCCATCCCCTTTCCCCACTCTCCCGTCTCGCTCTATCGCGCCTTGCGGGCTACCAACCCTTCGCCCTACCTCTTCCTGCTGCGTCTGGGCGATTTTTCCCTGGTGGGCTCCAGCCCGGAAATCCTGGTGCGCCAGGAAGGAAACCTGGTCACCGTACGACCCATCGCCGGTACACGCCGACGGGGCATCGATTCCCAACAGGATCAAGCCCTGGAAAAAGAGCTGCTCGCCGATCCCAAAGAACTGGCAGAGCATATCATGCTCGTCGATCTGGGACGCAACGACCTGGGCCGGGTGGCGGAAATCGGGTCCGTGAAAGTGACCGAACAGTTTGTGATCGAACGCTACTCCCACGTCATGCACATCGTCTCCAACGTCGAAGGACGATTGCGCACCGACATGGACTCCTTCGCCGTCGTGGCCGCCACCTTCCCGGCCGGCACCGTCAGCGGCGCCCCCAAAATTCGTGCCATGGAAATCATTGACGAATTGGAGGTTTCCCGCCGTGGGCCATATGCCGGCACCGTGGGCTACATCTCGTTTTCCAAAAACATGGACTTGGCCATCACCATACGAACCGCCATCATCAAGGACGGCACCCTCTTCATCCAGACCGGCGCCGGCATCGTCGCCGACTCCATCCCGGAACGGGAATACGAAGAAACCCGGGAAAAGGCCCGGGCCATCTTCCGGGCCGTTGACCGGGTGCAACAAGGGCTGGAGTAGCCAACCATGCTGCTGCTGATCGACAACTATGACTCGTTCACCTATAACCTGGCCCAATATCTGGGTGAGTTGGGCGCTGAGGTACGGGTCGTGCGCAATGACGCCATGACCCCGGCTGACATTCGCCAACTGGCACCCCGCCATATCGTCCTCTCTCCCGGACCGGGCACGCCAGACCAGGCCGGTATCACCCTGGAGGTCATCCGCCAGTTTGCCGACCAGATTCCCATCCTGGGAGTCTGCCTGGGCCATCAGGCCATCGGCCAGGTGTTTGGTGGGCAGGTGGTGCGTGCCCCCCGGGTGATGCATGGCAAAACCTCCGCCATCCACCATGATCAGACCGGACTCTTTCTCGGCCTTCCCAACCCCTTGACCGCCACCCGCTATCACTCCCTGGTGGTGGCAGAAGAGACCGTCCCCGATTCCCTGCTCATCTCGGCCTGGACCGAGCCTGCCCAGGAATCCGGACGACTGGTGATGGGGCTGCAACACAAACAGTGGCCGGTGCACGGGGTGCAATTTCATCCCGAGTCAATTTTGACCGAACGCGGCCACGACCTGTTGGCCAATTTTTTGCGGGTAAGCCTGTGAACATCCAAGAAGCCATCGTGCAACTGCTCGCCGGACAGCACCTGAACCAGGAACAGGCCCGCGCTGTCATGGAGCAAATCATGTCCGGCACGGCCACCGATGCCCAGATCGGTGCCTATCTGATCGCCTTGCGCATGAAAGGGGAGACCGTCGACGAAATCACCGGCTCGGCCCAGGCCATGCGCGCCAAAGCCCTCTCCCTCAACATCCCGGGCACCGTCGTGGATACCTGCGGCACCGGAGGAGATGGAGCCGGCACCTTCAACATCTCCACCACGGCGGCCTTCGTGGTGGCCGCACAAGGGGTCACGGTGGCCAAGCACGGCAACCGGGCCCTCTCCTCCAAAAGCGGTTCAGCCGATCTGCTCACGGCATTGGGGGTGAACGTTGATGCGGAATTGCCCACAGTACAGCGGTGCCTGGCAGAGGCGGGCATCGGTTTTCTTTTTGCCCCGCGGCACCACAGCGCCATGCGCCATGTGGCCGGTCCGCGCCGGGAACTGGCGGTGCGCACCTTGTTCAACCTGCTGGGCCCCTTGACCAATCCAGCCAACGCCTCCTTTCAATTGGTGGGCCTCTTCGCCGACCAGTGGATTGAGCCTGTCGCCCATGTCCTGGGGCGACTGGGCGTACGCCATGCCCTCGTGGTGCATGGCGCCGACGGGTTGGATGAAATCACCACCACAGCATCCACCCGGGTGGCCGAGTTGCACGAGGATGGCCGGGTCATTGTCTATACCGTGGAACCGGAACAGTTTGGTCTGACCCGTGTCCAGCCGGAGGCGCTGCGTGGCGGGGACGCCGCCACCAATGCCGACATTACCCGGCGTGTCCTGGATGGAGAACCAGGGGCCCATCGAGAGATCGTGCTGCTCAACGCCGGGGCTGCACTCTACGCCGCCCGGCGGGCGAAAAACCTCGCCGCCGGCCTGCAGATGGCGGCAGAGGCCATCGATTCTGGTCGTGCCCGTCGCTGCCTGGAGCAACTGATTCTCCTCTCCAGCCAACCGGCTCCTGCCGTCTCATGAACAATCCATCCCCCCATATTCTCGACCGGATCATGGCCCGCAAGCGCGAAGAGGTCAGCCTGGCCCGTCGCCAGGTCCCGGAAGCACATCTGTTGCAGCAGGCAGGCGAACTCCCACCGGTGCGCGGTTTTGTCGCTGCCCTGACAGAAACCGCCCGGCGCTGTCGCAGTGAAAAGGGGGCCGCACCGGCCATCATTGCCGAAGTCAAGCGCGGCTCTCCCTCCAAAGGCGTGATCCACCCGGCACAGGATGCGCCATTTCAACCGGCCCGAATCGCCCAGGGCTATGCCAGGCACGGTGCCACATGCATCTCCTGCCTGACCGACCGGGATTTTTTCCTGGGTGACGATGCCTTCTTGATGGCCATCCGCCAGGAGGTGAATTTGCCCCTGTTGCGCAAGGATTTTGTCTATGACCCCTACCAGGTGGTCCAATCCAGGGTATTGGGAGCCGATGCCATCCTCTTGATTCTGGCCGTCCTGCAAGGCGATCAACCCCTGGAACTGGAATCCGCCGCCCGGGAATTGGGGTTGGATGTGCTGGTGGAGATCCATGACGAGGCGGAGTTGGATCGGGCTCATGACCTGAAAACCCCGTTGCTCGGCATCAACAATCGCAATCTGAACAGTTTTGTCACCTCACTGGAAACCTCCATCCGTCTGGCCGGGCGAGTGGAATCGGGACGGTTGGTGGTCTCCGAAAGCGGCATTCACGACGCGGGAGATCTGCTGCGTCTGCAGCAGCAGGGTATCTGTGCCTTCCTCATCGGCGAGGCATTCATGCGCGAGTCGGACCCCGGCGCCGCATTGGGTGACATGTTGGCAAAGTATCGTGACCAACAGAAAGATTTTTCGTCACCGGGACATTGAAGGTGGGCAGAACCCGGGTCAAGGTGTGTGGTATCACGCGGCGGGAAGATGCCGAGGCCGCCGAGGCGGCCGGTGCGGATGCATTGGGTTTTGTCTTTTATGCCGGCTCATCCCGTTATGTGGCCCCCGAAGTGGCGGCGGCCATCGCGGCGACGATCCCCCCCTTTCTGACCCGGGTGGGATTGTTTGTCAACGCCTCCTGTGCGGAGATCGTACAGACGGTCGCTTTGGGTTTTTTGCACACCATCCAGCTGCACGGCAACGAAACGCCGGCTTTTTGTCAGCAACTGTGCGCCGAACTGGGCACCACCGGTCCGTTGCCAACCCTCATCAAGGCGGTGCGGGTGGCCACCCGGACGGACCTGCATGCCCTGTCCTGTTGGCCCGTTCAGGCCATTTTGCTGGACGCCAAGGTGGATAACCGGTATGGTGGCACAGGTCGGTCGTTCGACTGGTCGTTGCTGGCAGACTGGCCGCGCCTGTTGCCGGGTGAGGGGGCTGCCATGCCCTGGATACTGGCTGGTGGATTGACCCCGGATAACGTGGCCGCCGCCATTCGGCAGGTGCGGCCCTATGCGGTGGATGTCTCCAGCGGGGTGGAACAGGCGCCGGGCCGCAAAAGTGCAGAGCAGATGATGCGTTTTATTCAGCAGGTTCGCGTGGCCGACCAGGACTGGTCGGACGAGCCGGATTCACCCTGGCGGAAAGGGGCATGGCATGATCAAGCGGGACAATGACATCAATGAACGATTGGGCATGTCCATCAACTGGCTGACCAATATCATCAAGCCCAGAATCAAGGAAAACGTGCGTCGCACCCCGACCCCGGAGGGGTTGTGGGTCAAGTGCGACCCGTGCGGCAAGATGCTGTTCCAGACCGAGCTGACCCGCAATCTGGATGTCTGTCCCCATTGTCAATATCATTTTCGCATTTCCGGCACCCGGCGGATCGAAATAACCCTGGATGAGGAAGGAAGACAGGAACTCTTTTCCGGTCTGCATCCCAGTGATCCCTTGCGTTTCAAGGATGTCAAACGCTACCGGGATCGCATTCGCGAGGCCCAGAAAGAGACCGGTGCCAACGATGCCGTGCGGGTCTACAAAGGGTTCATCAAGGGTATTCCGGTGGTGGTCTCTGCCTTCGAATTTAATTTTCTGGGGGGGTCCATGGGCTCAGTGGCGGGTGCCAAGGTGGCCCAGGGAGCTCTGTCGGCCGTGGAGGAGGGGTGTGGTTATGTCGTGTTTGCCACCTCAGGGGGAGCGCGGATGCAGGAGGGCATTTTATCCCTCATGCAGATGGCCAAGACTTCGGCTGCCCTCACCAAGCTGGACGAGGCCCGTCTGCCCTTCATCTCCGTATTGGCCGATCCCACCACGGGTGGGGTGACCGCCTCTTTTGCCATGCTGGGTGATGTCATCCTGGCAGAACCCAATGCCTTGATCTGCTTTGCAGGTCCGCGGGTGATCGAGCAGACCGTGCGGGAGGTGCTGCCCGAGGGGTTTCAGCGCAGCGAATATCTGCTGGAACACGGCTTTCTGGATCTGATCTGCCCACGCCGCGACATGCGGGATACCCTGGCGGATTTGCTGGCTCGCCTGACCAGAAGGTCTGCCACCTGCCCGCCCGGGGCGGATACCAGCCGTACCATCACCCCGGATTGACTGTTCTGCCGGCTATTCTCCATGTCTGACCCTCTTCCCGGCGATTGCCTCAGCTGGCGTTGGTCGGGACGGCATCGGGGAATGACCGCCATGTCCCGTGACCATTCATGACCTGCTCATCCCTTGCTGACCTGCTGGAACGGGCGCACCATCAATCTGCCCAACCGATTCAACTGGGATTGGATCGGGTCATGGCAGCCCTGACAGAAATGGACAATCCCCAGCACAATTTGAACGTGGTGCATGTGGCCGGCACCAATGGCAAGGGGTCGGTGCTGGCCTTTCTGGAGGCCATGCTGCGCCAGGCCGGGTGTGCGGTCGGCCTGTATACCTCTCCCCATTTGCACCGCATCAACGAGCGGATACGCATCAACGGACGGGCCATCCCGGACGATGCGCTGGGCCTCTGGCTGGAAAGGGTGTTGCAGGTCAGTGCCGGTCGTTCGCTGACCTTCTTTGAACTGTTGACGGTGGTGGCCCTCTGCCATTTTCGTGACCAGGGATTGGGACGGAACAACACGGGACGCCAAGGCATGGTGCTGCTGGAAACCGGCCTGGGTGGGCGGTTGGATGCGACCAATGTCGTCCTGCCGCAACTGTCGATCATCACCCATATCGCCATTGACCACACCGATTATCTGGGAAGCACTCTGACGGCCATTGCCACCGAAAAGGCCGGCATTTTCAAACCCGCCGTTCCGGCGGTGGCGGCCGCCGGCCATCCAGAGGTGGAAGCACTCCTGCTGCGCCAGGCACGCCGGGTCGGCACGCCTTTGCGCCTGCTGGGCAGGGACTTTACCATTCATACTCCCGCTTCTGCCACCTTCACTGACCGCCCGTCGTCGACCCGGTGGCCGATCACGACGTGGGAGTACGCAGAGGGAGGAGAAAGTCGTGAACTGCCCATGCCCGGACTGTCTGGTCGTCACCAGTTGCAAAATGCCGCCCTGGCGGTAGCCGGTATCCGGCGCCTGCAGGAAGCCGGTTGGCCGGCAGGCTGGGAAGCCGTTGCTGCAGGGTTGCGGGAGGCCCGTTGGCCCGGACGGCTGGAACGCCTGCCCGGGCCCGATGCCAACGCGGCCGGGCCGACCATTCTGCTGGATGGGGCGCACAATCCAGCCGGCTGTGCGGTCCTGGCCGATTTTTTGCGTGATGTGGACCGACAAATCCAGCCGACTGTCGTCGTTTTTGCTGCCTTGCAGGACAAACAGGTCGAGGCGATGATCCACCTGCTGGCTCCGTATGCCGCACGGGTGTGGACCACACAGGTGGGGGGGGAACGAGGCCGGACGGCAGAGTCGTTGGCGGCATGCTGGCGGGCGACCGGTCGACCAGCCACTCCTTGCGCTACGCCGGCCCAGGCACTGGCTGCCGCATATGCCGCCTGCCCAGCCACCGGTCAAGTGCTCGTCTGCGGGTCGCTCTACCTGGTCGGCGCCATTCGCGCCCTGTTGTGCCCCGATACCGAAACGGTGTCTTGACCGGTTCTCCAGAAAATGCCGTGCCGGTGATGGAAGATTATGGTGTCCAAGCACATATTGTGATAGGCTAACAAGTCGGTTCGGTTCGAGCCCGATGCTTCGGTGGTGCTCTGCCGTCCGTGCCTGCGTCTGTTGCAATTGCAAACAATCCATGACCTCCAATTGAAGCTGTTATGAATTATAATACACAACCGACCATGCAATACAACCAGCCGGTAGCGGCGCCGGGACGGCCCGCTGCGCGGCGGGGTGGACCAGGCAAAGGCGATGGTCTGCTGGCCACTTTGGCAGTACTGCTGGCTGGCGCGCTGCTGGCCTTGCCGGCGAACGCCGAGGAACCTTTGTCCATTGGTCACCCCCTCAGGTCCAGTGGGCGTCTTCCCTCCGTCCGCGCTCAGACAGACGCCCTGGATCGGGTGGGGTTGAGTGCCCAGGAGAAGAAAACACCGATTGATGTCGATGCAGACGGCCTGGATATCGATCAGGAAAACCGCGTTGTCACCGCCAAGGGCAATGTGCGCATCGTCCAGACCGGTTTGCTGGAATTGCGGGCCGATCAGGCCCAATACCGCATGGCCGCCAATCAGGTGGAAGCGTCCGGCCATATTCGTCTGGCACGCAAAGGAGATCTGTTCGGTGGCGAGCGGGTTGTCTTTGATATCGGAAAGCAAACCGGCACCTTTCAGAAGGTGGATGTCAATCTGCGTGGCCCCGGTGGACTGGCTTCCGCCGAGTCGGCCGAGTTTCACAGTGAAGGGGAGGGCAAGGATTTTCTCTTCCTGAAGAATGCCTCTTTTACCAACTGCGAGTGCGAAAACCCGCCGTGGCATCTTACCTCGAAAGAAGTGGAGATTGATCGGGCCAGCAACCGCATCACGGCCGCCGGGGTCCGTCTCTATGCGGGCGATGTGCCGGTTTTTGCCTTGCCCTGGTGGCGGCAACCCCTGCTGCCTAAACGGGAGAGCGGCCTTCTGGCACCCTATTTCCGGGCGGGGGGCAATGGACTGGAAGCGGAGTTGCCCTATTATTGGAATATCGCACCCAATCGGGATGCCACCATGGCCGTGCGCGCCATTTCCCGTCGGGGTTTGATGACCAGCGTGCAATACCGCTACCTGGATCAGGATTTTATCGGCAAACTGGATACCAGCGGCATTTATGACACGGTCACCGAGGAGTTCCGGGGGCTGGCCACCTTTGACCACGAACAAAAGCTGGCTCAATGGAAAATGCAAGCCCACCTGGAAGGAAGTCGGACGCGGGGGTTTATCAACGATTTTGAGCAAAAACTGGTCGACCCCCACAGTCGGCGTCTGGAGTCCGCCGTGACGGCCAACCGGATGTGGACTCAGGATCAGGGCTATGCCAACCTGCAGGCCGGGGTCCGCTGGTATCAGGATCTGGAACAGAGCAATGATGACCACACGGTACAAAACCTGCCGTTTGTCATTCTGACCGACAGTCGTTTGCTTAAAACCAGGCCGATTTCGGGAGAGCCTCTCAACCCGGCGCTGGGACGCTGGCGACTGGAGAACGAAGCAAGGCTGGAAAATTTTTATCAATTGGCCGGGGATGTGACCCAGCGTGTGGACCTGTATCCCATGGTCCGCTTTGAGCGGCCCGTTGCGATGGGCAACGTGAGTGCGGCGTTGGGGGTGCGGGAGACCGCCTATTTGCTCAAAGGCGATCCCAACCAGACCGGTCTGGATCGCCAGGAATCGCTGCACCGGGAGGCCGCCATGGCTGCCGTTCAGTTCGGCACCCAATTAAGCAGGATGTATGGCTCCTCCTATCTGCACACCCTGGAACCCTCCGTCCAGTATGTCTGGAACACGGCCAGCGATCAGAGCCGTCTTCCCAACTATGATGCCAGCCTGCGCAATTTTTCCACCACAGACATTTTTGCGCACAATCTGTATTCGGGTATTGATCGGATCAGCGATGCCCAATGGCTCGGTTACCGCCTGACCTCGCGGCTGCTGAACCGCACCGACGCAAACGCCATCTGGGACAGCGCCCTGTTTACCATCGGGCAGCGTTGGGCCCCCGAGGGCAACCGGGAATACCAGGAAGGCAATGCCTTTTCTTCCGTGGTTTCCAACCTGGACGTCAAGCTGTCTGACAGGGTTTCTGCCACGGCCATGATGGGGTTCAATCCGTACCGGAACAATGTTGAATCCTCAGATCTGGCTTTCGCTTTCGCCCTGGCGGACCAGGAACGTCGCAAGACGACCCTGGGTACAGAGACCGAGTTCGTACGGGTGGGGCACCATTTCAACGATTCCAATCTGTCGCTTATTCCCACCTCACCCACTTTGCCCGGCCTGGCGGGATTTGCCGGTCTGCCCGGCTTGCCGGCCAGTTTGGCCGAGACCAGTCGGGAAAGGGTACAGGATGTCACCGTGGATGCCTCGCTGCGTCTTGCGGATGCGTGGATCTGGGATCAAAAAGCCAGCTATTCCCTGGAGACCAGCGGCCTGAAAAGCTGGAACACGGGACTGGTCTATGAGCACTCCTGCTGGAACCTGCGTTTGACCGGTGGTCGCAATATCTCCAGCGCGGCGGGTGCACTGGGTGGCAATTTTATTGGACTGTTCATCAACCTGCAGGGATTGGGTGGAGTGGGGATTTGAATATTTGGTTGCTTCTCCTGTTGCTGTTTTTGCCATCCGGTCTTCAGGCCGGCTCGCTGGATCGTATTGTGGCTGTGGTCGAAGCCCAGGACACCCTGGACAAGGCGGTCAAGCCGCAAATCATCACGGCTTCAGAGGTGGAAAATTTATCCAAACCGTTGCTGCTCAAGTTGCGACGCTCCGGAGAAAAGGTGGATGCGGAAAAAATCCGGGAACACAGTCTGAACGAACTGATCCTTCGGGTGTTGCGATCACAAAAGGCCAGCCAGCTTGGCGTGGAAGTGGAAGAGGCGGACATCGATGCCATGATCAGTCAATTGGAGAGGGACAACCACCTGCCGATGGGGGCGTTGCCCAAAACTCTGGCGGAACAGGGTGTCCCGTTGGCACAATACCGGCAAGGATTGAGAGACCAGTTGTTGCAGAGCCGTTTGATCAACCGGGTCATCCGTCCCATGGTGACGGTATCCGAGGAAGAGCTCAAGGATCTGCACGCCAACATCGCCCAGCAACCCCAATCGGAGGAGATTCGGCTGGGGCAGATCCTGTTGCATCTGGAGAGCGATGCATCGAACGCCCAGCTTGAACGGGTTTTCCAGCAGGCGGGCGTGTTGCTGAACAAGTTGCGTGCCGGCAGTTCCCTGGAGAGCCTGGCCGGACAGTACTCCAACGATGCCAGCGGTCTGAGTGGTGGGGAAATGGGCTGGTTCAAACGAGGAGAGTTGATGCCGGAGTTGGAAAAGGTGATTTTTGAGCAGGGCAAGGGGGCCGTGATTGGTCCCGTGCGCTCGCCCCAGGGTTTGCACATTTTCAAGATCCTGGATAAACGGGAGCATGCCAGCAAACCGGTCGCCAAATCCCGGATCAGGGCGCGGCATATTCTGATCAAGGTGGCGCCGGAGGCCAACACCGAAGAGAGCATGGCAGCCAAAACCCAGCTTCAGAATATTGCCAACGAGTTGTCGAAACAGGAAAAAGTGGCACAGAGCAAAGCCTTCATTGCGCTGGCCGCACGCCATTCCCAGGATGGTACGGCCAAGGACGGGGGAGATTTGGGCTGGTTTGGTGAAGGGGTGATGGTACCCGCTTTTGAAGAAGTGGCTTTCAAGTTGGCAATCGGTGAAACCAGCGCACCGGTCAGGACCCCTTTCGGCTGGCATTTGATCCGTGTGGAGGAAAAACAGTTTCTGGACCCCAATTCCCTGGATGCGCAGCGCAAGGAGTTGACTGATCGGGTACAGGAGGCAAAAACCCGGGCGCGTTACAAGCAGTGGTTGCGGGATTTGCGGCAGCGCTCTTTTGTGGAATTGCGCTAGCAGATGACCGGGGAGACCCAGGTGTTGGCCGTGACGATGGGTGATCCGGCCGGCATAGGTCCCGAAGTCACCCTCAAGGGATCGGTCGATGGCCCCCGGCGTCTCCATATTGGCGATCCCGAGGTGTATCACCGGACGGCGGCACATCTGGGCATGGACATGACCTTTCGGGAAGTGGACTCCCCCGAGGCGGCGGCCCGTCTGCCATCCCGCTTTTTTGCCATTCTGCCCACGGAACACCGTGCGGATTTTGGAGAGGACGCCCCTTTTGGTCGTCCGCATCAGGCCCATGCAGCGGCCACCGTGGAGAGCATTCTGACTGCTTGCCGTTTGGCCATGGCAGGGCGGGTGTTGGCCGTCGTCACGCCACCGATCAACAAATCGGTGTTGCACAGCGCCGGTTTTCGTGTGCCGGGTCACACGGAAATGCTGGCCCAGTGCGCCGGGGTTGCCCATCCGGTCATGATGCTGGCGGGGGAGGGGGCGCAACCGGGAGATCGCCTGAGAGTGGTGCCGGTGACGATCCATCAATCCTTGCAAACCGTTGCCTCTTCGTTGACTGCCGAGTTGTTGCGTCACACACTGCAAACCACCTACGAGGCGCTGCGCCGGGACTTTGCCCTGTCCGCGCCGCGCATGGTGGTGGCCGGATTGAATCCCCATGCGGGAGAGGAGGGGGCATTCGGCCGGGAGGAGATGGATCTGATCCTTCCCGTCTGCCAGACATGGGCGGCGGACCATCCCGGTGTATTGCGCGGCCCACTGCCGGCCGATACCCTGTTTCACCTGGAAGCCCGGCAGGGCTATGATGTGGCCCTGTGCATGTACCACGACCAGGCTCTGATTCCGCTAAAAATGCTGGCCTTTGGCCGGGCTGTCAACATTACCCTGGGTCTGCCGATTGTGCGCACCAGCGTGGATCATGGGACAGCCTATCCGATTGCCGGATTGGGCGTGGCCGATCCGGGTTCGTTCCGGCAAGCCATCACCCTGGCGGTTGAGTTGGCTGCCAATCGTCGCCATCGGCCTCCCACTTGAGCCGGGACAGATTGATAAATAAAGGTTAATGGGATGGGTCTGGGAAGG
>JAMOAX010000237.1:0-2974 GCA_039908555.1 Magnetococcus sp. DMHC-8 | reverse complement strand
ACAGCAACAGCAACATCAACAGCAACAGCAACAGCAACAGCAACAGCAACAGCAACAGCAACAGCAACAGCAACAGCAAAGTCCCAGGGCGCTGCCCTGGACCC
Source organism: Magnetococcus sp. DMHC-8 (assembly GCA_039908555.1). Taxonomy (GTDB): domain Bacteria; phylum Pseudomonadota; class Magnetococcia; order Magnetococcales; family Magnetaquicoccaceae; genus Magnetaquicoccus. Next base: position 2,870 of record JAMOAX010000237.1, on the reverse strand, counting down.
GCCAGGGGGGTGACCCCCCTGGACCCGCAGTTGTTTTTGCAGAACCTGTCCCGTTTTTGGGTATCATCCGCCCCGGGCGACCTCATCCATGGCGAGGCGCAGTCGGCGGTCTGCCTCCATGGCGACGGCCTCCACCTCCGGGTGGGCGATCATGGAGGCCATGATCAGGGGATTGATGGCGGCGATTTCGACCTGTTCGCCGGTCATGCGGACCACCACGTTGCAAGGCAGCAGGGTGGCAATGTCGGGCGCGGCGGTCAGGGCGCGCAGGGCCAGGGGTGGATTGCAGGCGCCCAGGATGACGGTTTTCGGGTAGTCCGCGTCCAGTTTTTGCTTGAGGGTGGCCGACACGTTGATTTCGCAGAGAATGCCGAAGCCCTGTTTGGCCAGGGCGGCGCGCATGGCGGCAACGGTGTCGTCAAACGGAGTGTGGGCCGGTGCGATGATGGCGTAGTGGGGGGTGGCGGTCATGGTAATCCCTCTCCTGTATGGGAAACAAACCGGTTGCAGCGCAACCGTGCACCCGGTCAAGCGTGCTACAGAAAACGCCGCAGGTCAAGCCATGAATGGCCTGCTTGACCATCGTCCCGTGCACATTCCGGGGGATGACGCTGCCCTGCGCCGGGATTGCGGGTCCAGGGGGGTCACCCCCCTGGCGGGTCCAGGGCAGCGCCCTGGGATTTTGCTGTTGCTTTTCAAGAAAGCCGAAGCCGGTTTTTGCTTCGGCGCCCTCAACATGCACCGCAGGCAATCTGGCGATTCTGGAACGGCTTGTACCTGCCAAATCAGGTTGGTTGCCCCAGTAGCAACCATTCGGCCCAGTGAAAGTCGCTGGCGGTGTCAATATCCACCGACCGTTCCGCCGGCATGATATGGGCACGGGTTTCCGGGGTGATGAAGGTGCGGTGGTGCCGAAACCAGTCACAGCGGGCCACATAGACTGCCCCGTTCAACGCATAGGCGGGGGGCAACTGCTGGCGCCCCGCCCGGGTTTCATCCCGCCCCAGTACCGGCGTCATGTGCTGGTCTTCCGTCAAAAAATAGCTCCAGAACGGACTTTTGACCGGTGTCACCGTCACACAGGCCGGCGCATGGTCGCGCTGGCAGAGGGCCAGACAGGCCGAGATATCCGCTGCCTGGCGCAGGGGGGAGGTCGGTTGCAGCAGGACCACCCAATCATAACGCTCCGGTACGGTTTCCAGGGCGTGCAGCACCACCGCCATGCCCGGGGCCGTATCGGTGGCCAGATGGTCCGGGCGCACGAACGGCACTTCACAGCCAAACTGGCGGGCGGTGGCGATGATGCCGGCATCGTCCGATGAGAGGATGACCCGGTCGATCTCCGGGCAGGCCGTGGCCGCTGCAATGCTCCAGGCGATGAGGGGCCGTCCTGCCAGTGGCCGGGTGTTTTTGCCCGGCAACCCCTTGGACCCCCCCCGGGCCGGAATGATGGCCAGCACGGTCTGTTCAGCGATCATGTGACCTTTCCTCTTCGTCTGGTTGTTTTCTGACCGCCCGGCATGCTGCGCACATTGTTCCAGGTCTTCACTCTTCTTCACCCAGCGGCTGATTTTCCCGGTAGGCCCGTTCGGCGGGCCGGCCCAGCCATTGCCAGTAATCCATGGGGGAGAGGCCGTTGCCGGGCCGCCTGGCACCCAGATTGGCCTCCGAGAAGAGGGTGCCCGCTGCCATGTCGGTCAGGGCCACCAACCGTTTGCGCGCCACGATCCGATTGCGCAATTCCGTCTCCGTCGGTATCTTGTATCCGTCTCCCAGCGCCACCTCGACGGCGCGTATGGACTGCACCATTTCCGCCAGCTCGATGGGTTCCAGGGAGGCCGCGTGGTCCGGGCCCGGCAGATTGCGGTCCAGGGTGAAATGTTTTTCCACCACCGTCGCACCCCGCGCCGCCGCCGCGATGGGTATGGCGATGCCGACGGAGTGGTCCGACAGACCGACCGGCAGTCCGAAAGCGGCAGCCAGGGTATCCATGGCGCGCAGATTGACCGATGCAGGGGGAGCGGGATATTCGCTGGTGCAGTGCAACAGTGTGACCCGTTCCTGCAGGCATTGCCGACCCGCCGTCGATTGGTAGGCGGCCGCAAAAGCCGACCGGGACGGGGCATGTCCCAGATAACCGCATGCCAGCACGGCCAATGCCGTCTCGATTTCGCCCAGGGTGGCCATGCCCGTGGAGAGAATGATCGGCCGGTCGCTGACGGCCGCACGCCACAACAGGGGACCGTTGGTGATCTCCCCGGAGGGAATCTTGAGCCGGTCCAGTTGCAGATCATCCACCAGAAAGGCCAGACTGGGCAGGTCGAAGGGTGCAGACAAAAAGTGGATGCCCACCTCCCGGCACCGCTCCTGCAGCAGATAATGGGTGGGCCAGTCCAGCTCCAGCCGGCGAATCATCTCAAACTGCGACCCGTCCTGTCCGGTGGTCAAACGTTGATATTCGGCCTTGGGCGCGGCAGGGCTGACCAGTTCGGCCGTCCGGAAGGTTTGAAACTTGACCGCATCCGCCCCGACCGCCGCGGCCACTTCCACCAGACGCAGCGCCATGCGGGGGTCGGCGTTATGGTTGACACCGGCCTCGGCGATGATATACACACCGGTCGCGGGAGAGGAGGGAGCAGGCAAGGCGGAGGAAGGGATGGTCATGGAGAGCGTCTGCCACTTTCAACGGGTCGTCTGTCCGGGCGCCCCACCCCACCAGTGGCGCAACCGACGTGATTGGAATGGTCAAAACATGTGCGGGTCCAGGGGGGTCACTCCCCTGGCGGGTCCAGGGCAGAGCCCTGGGGTTTTGCCGTTGACTTTAAAAAGAGCCGCAGCCGGTTTTTGCTGCGGCGTTTTCAGCATGCGCC
>JAMOAX010000236.1:0-2978 GCA_039908555.1 Magnetococcus sp. DMHC-8 | reverse complement strand
TCACTACAGCTACCACCGCTCCGGTATCAAGGTCAACCGCATGCTCCGGCTTGTAGGCCATATGCGTGTGGCCGTCCTTCATCTTCGCCACCCGGGCATCGGCGTCTACCAGCCCGTTGAAAAACCTTGCCTCTACACTTCCGGTTGGCAGCGTATGAATAGCATCAGTGGAGCAGGCCTGATGCTTGGCGCGACGGCCAGAACAATGAGCAGGGCTGCTTGACCATCGCTGATCGCCAACAAGGGCAGACAAAACGTCTCGGACGTCCCCCTCGGGGTGCCCAGACCGAACCTTTTCCGCATCAGAAGGCCGAGATTGAATCCGGCGACGTTAATCAGATAACGCTTTTCCACGTTTTCCCGCCCCCGCTGAACTGGGGCCATCATGGGACAACATCATCCCGATGGCCGTCGAAGGCGGTGGCTATCCCTGCGGTCAGATAGCAGCCCGTTGAAAAAGTCGCCCAACAACTCATCCCATGGTAGAACGGTGGAAACCTGAACCTTGGGAAGATGGGATGGCACTGGGGCGACGAAAAGACCGGCAACCGGACATGTTTTTGACCTGGGATGGACCAGTGTTCCTGTGCAACGCTGTACGGTCCACAAGGAGCGCAATTTATTGGCGCATGCGCCCCAACGATTGCACGAGGAAATCAAGAAGGACTACAACGACATGATGTATGCTCCCTCGATGAAGGAGGCACTGGCAAAGAGAAAGGCGTTCATCGCGAAATGGCGTTTGAGGTGCCGTGGTGTGGCGGACAGCCTGGAGGAGGCCGGGGAGCGGCTGTTCACTTTTCTGCGCTATCCACCGGAACAGTGGAAGTCCTTGCGTACCACCAATTCTATCGAACGCCTGCATGAAGAATTCAAGAGGCGGATCAAGACGCAGTGCGTGCTGCCATCATCGGCAACAGCGAGCATGTTGTTCTGGGCATTGATGGCCTCTGGTCAGATTATCATGCACCGGGTCAACGGCTGCAATACGTTGAATCAGCAGCCCAACGATGAGCCGTGGGTTGCGTTGGCTGCGTAGATGAGCGATCTTGTGTCAGGAGCGTGCCGTCGCCGAATTTCCACCAACCCTCGGACACCACCAGGATTTCTTTCCTGGACAAGCTCACGCCACCGCCTCCTGGTGCAAACGCTCCAGGAGAAATTCTGGCGCAAGGTCTGCTCCGTTATTCCAGACGATGGTCCCCAGTTCCCGGTCCACACGAACGGCGGAAAAGGCGGTTTTCTCCTTCAAGGGTGCAAACACCTCCCCCCACAATTCCGGTTCAAGGTCCACTATGCCGTCGGCCATGTTGTCAAACATCAGCCATAGCCGATAATCGCCCAAATATTTCACGTCGGTGACATGCAACATGGTGATCACTCCAAAGGGTCAATACTGTTCAACGGTTGGCGAAGGCGCACACGATCCCAGTTGTCCTGCAACGCCTCCTGGTGCAGGGTTCTCCACTCCATGACCAGTGCCATCGCCCGGCGCGGCAACGATCCTTCCAGTACCGTACCGTCAAGGCCGATCATTGCCTCAAAATTGTCTTGGCTCCCGGTTCGACTGGACACGGAAAGGCCGGATTGATTTCATGTCCATGATGGTCATGCCGCCAGATCCGTGTTGGCATCGGCTTCCATCATTTCTTGCAGCTTCTTTTTGGCGGCCTTGGCCCAGTGCTGCCACTTCGGAATCGTGATGGAGACCCCACCGGCATAGACATCTGCTGGGGTGACTGGATCACCACCGCCCTCCGGCCTCAAGGCCCAATGCGGCCTGATCGTGTTGTACACCTCATGATAAGCCTCCAGACTCTGACGGCAATGGCCGGGATTGTCGTAGAGCCTCCAGTACACCTCTTCAGTCTTGAGTGTCTGATGGAACCGCTCCAGGAGCCCCAGTTGCGTTGGGGTACGGTACTGAATGCGCACGTGCTGAAATCCCTCAGAGATAAACTCTTGAAACCGCTTGGCCAAGAAGGATGAGCCATTGTCCGTCACCAAGAACGGGGGCTTGGACAGCTTGCCGTGAACGGACTCGGCCTTGTTCATGGCCTGCTTGATGGCCTTGTTCACCTCGACAGCCGCGTAACTGGGGGTCAGGTGCAATGCCAGCAAGTAGCGAGAAAAATAGTCAATCACCGTTACCGCATACCACCAACCATGACCGGGAATGTGGATATAGGTCACGTCGGTCTGCCACAGGTCGTTCGGTCTCTGGGGCAACAATTCGAAAAGCTTGGCTGTCTGATAAAGCTCGGCTTTTCTGGGCTTGGCTTGTTGCAGCAAACCAAGCTCCTTCATGATCCGATAGACCTGCTTATTGGAAGCCTGGATGCCTTCCCGGCGACAAACGACAGCGATCCGTTTATATCCCCACATTGGATAGCGTTCCGCCACCCTGCGGACAGCTGCAGATCTTTCCTCTTGGACGGCAGTTCTTTTCGGACCAGGAGTACGCCGATCCTCCTGGCCGACATGTCGATGGTACCACGACGACCTGCTGATATTCAGCAGTGCCAGCACCTTTGTTTGCCGGACGATGGGGTTGGACTGGCACATAGCCGTCAACTCCTGCCGAAAACTGTCGTCGAGGGGAGGACGGCACCATTTTTTTTTAAAATCACGTTGGCAATGGTCAACTCACCGATGACCCGATCTCGTTCCGCTACTGCCACTTCCAACGCGGCCAATTGCTTTGCATTGTCACCTGCCTGGCGTTTGCCAGTAGCCAAACCAGATGTGCCTGCGGCGATAAAATCATCTCTCCATTGGCCAATGGTCTTGGTGCTGACACCGTAACGGCGAGCCAGTACGGATGCCGGCTCCTCTCGCCGCAACAGGGCCAATACGACCTCTGTGCGCTGTTCTGGGGTCAAATTGGATGGTCTGCCCATGTTCGATCCTCCTGTTCTTGTCGGTTGCTTTGGTCATTATCCGAAACTGACCGTTTCCAGGCAACCGGGGGCAAGACA
>JAMOAX010000072.1:0-15412 GCA_039908555.1 Magnetococcus sp. DMHC-8 | reverse complement strand
TGGTCATTGCCCGGGGCCTGGCAACCTCACCACGGTTTGTGCTGTTTGACGAAGCCAACATGGCCATCGACGGCAACGGGGATGAAAAATTGCGCCAGGTGCTGCAGGGGTTGCGTGGCAAGGCCACTCTGGTACTTGTCAGTCATCGCCCCTCCCTGCTGAAACTGGCCGACCGGGTCCTTGAACTGCGTGCCGGCCGGCTGACGCCATTGCACAGCACCACGGAGGCCACCGCCTCCGCGGCACCGGCCCTCTGACACAGCGAGCGAAACATCAGACATGTTGCATGCCCGGACCGACGCCACCGCACCAACCGACCCCGAATGGGTGACCCTGGCCCGTCTGCTGCAGCCGGAGCAGGCCATGACGGGGCTGTTGCTGACCTGTCGCCAGGGCAGCCCGGTGGGCGCCCTGCTGGTACCGCTCCTGGTGGCACTCGGATACCGGGGCGAATGGCGGGCGGTGGCCGAGGCGCTGCCGTTTGGCGACGAACCCCTTGACATGATCGGGCTGCGGGATACCCTGGCCCGACTCTCCTTTACCAGTCGCACAGAGCGCTGCACGCTGACCGGCATCCATCCGCACCGACTCCCCTGCCTCTTCCTGACCGGATGCCACCCCCCCCCGACTGCTCCTGCGGACGGTCACCGGCACCTTGCTGTGCTTCGACGCGGCCACCGGGCAGGTGGCACAACCTGGGCCGGACGACACCGGCGGCACAGCCTGCTTTTTCGAACCCCTCGATCTGGAGGAACGGGCCGCCCACCAAGCCCGCACGGGCTGGTTTGGCATGGTCACGGAACGGTTCCGGCAACTGCTGGGGCATCTCCTCCTGCTCACCCTGATCATCACCCTGTTGCAGATGGTCTTTCCGCTGTTTGTCATGGCCGTGTACGACCGGGTCCTGGGCAGTGGTTCCATCGACACCCTGCTGCACCTGCTCATCGGGGTGAGCGTGGCATTGATGTTCGATTGGCTGTTCCGTAAGATGCGTGCCGGCATGGCGGTTTACGTGGGAGCTCGCCTGGATGGCATCATCGGATGCGCCACCTTTCTGCGGGTCCTTTCCCTGCCGGCGCCCTTTACCGAACGGTCCCCGGTCGGGGTACAGGTGGCCCGTCTCAAAGAGTTTGATACCGTGCGGGCCTTCCTGACCACCCCACTGGCCATGCTGCTGTTTGACGTGCCCTTTTCCCTGTTGTTGCTGCTGATGATCGGCCTCCTGGGCGGATTGCTGGTGGTCATCCCCCTGGTGGCCATGGCCCTGTTCCTCCTCCTGTGGCGGGTGTTGCAGCCGATGGTGGCCCGGGAAGAGGATCGCAGCCGCCTGGCCAACAGCAGAAAACAGGAGTTTGCCATGGAAACTTTCAGTAAAATGGCGGCCATCCGTCACTGCGGCGCCGAACAGATCTGGCTGGAACGGTTCCGGGCCCTCTCCGCCCAGGCTGCCCAGGCCAACCGTCACACCGAACAGGTGAACACCCTGGTGCAGACCGCCTCTCAACTGTTGATGGTCAGCGCGGGGGTGGCGACCATCGCGACCAGCGTCTTGCTGGTGCTGGCAGGACAGATGAGTGGCGGCGCCCTGGTGGCCATCATGATCCTGGTCTGGAAGGTGCTGGCACCACTCCAGAGCGCCTTTCAGGCCATCACCCGCCTGCAAAGGCTGCGGACCAATATTCTGCAGATCAACGGGCTGATGAACAGCCTCCCGGAACGGGAGGAGTTTGCCGTGCCGGAACCGGCCCGCCCCTTTCGGGGCCACATCTCCTTTGTCGGTGTGGGTCTGCGTTACACAGCCGATGCAGAACCGGCGCTGGCCGGGGTCTCCTTTGAGATCAGGGCCGGCGAGCTGGTGGCCATCGTTGGCCCCAACGGTTCCGGCAAATCCACCGTGTTGAAACTGTTGCTGGGCCTGTATGCACCGCAGACGGGGCAGATCCGGGTGGACGGCGTGGACCTGCGCCGCCTCCATCCCATCGCCCTGCGGCAGGCCATGGGTTACCTGCCCCAGTCCGTCACCCTCTATCACGGCACCATTGCCAGCAATCTGCGACTGGCCCATCCGCTGGCGTCGGACCACGACCTGGAACGGGTCTGTCGGTGGGCACTGGCCTACGAAACGCTTCAGTCCCTGCCGGAAGGGTTGCACACCCGGGTGGGAGGACGGCTGGCCCCGGACGGTCGCCCCCACCCCACCCTACCCGCCGGGCTCGTGCAAAAAATTGCGCTGGCCCGCCTCTATCTCAAGGCCGAAGCCGAAGCGGTCCGTTTGCACGGCCAGGGCATCCTGCTGCTCGACGAACCCACCAGCGGGCTGGACCGGGACGCCGATCTGGCCTTCATGGAACGGGTGCGTCAATGGCGGGGCCGCCACACCATGCTGGTCGTGACCCATCGTCCCAGCCACATGCGCCTGGCAGACCGCATTTTGTATTTTGATCGCGGCCAGCTGCGACTGGCCGGTCCCACCGCAGAGGTGCTGCCCCACATCGTGAAGGAGTCGGCGTGACAGAACAGCCCCAGCCGCATCACCCTCCCCCGTCGCCAGCGGCGGTCCCGGTCGCCTCGGCCCCGGACCGGCACGGGCCGGTCGCCCTGTCGGTAACCAGCTATCAGCGCAACCGCCACCTGGCCCAGTCGGTGCTGTTCGAGGAGTCCGGCCTGTCGGGACTGATTCGCCTCACCCTGCTGCTGGTCTCCCTGGGCATGGCACTGTTCATCGTCTGGGCCAGCCATTTTACCATCGATGAGATGACCCACGCCCCTGGCCAGGTGATCTCGGCCACCCCGGTACAGCGCATCCAGCATCTGGAGGGCGGCATCATCCAGGAGATCCTGGTGCGGGAACGGGAGATCGTCCAGGCCGGCCAAGTACTGGTCCGTCTGGATACCCGGGCAGCCTCGGCCACCCTGCAACAAATGCGCTCCGAGCAGGCCACCCTGCTGGCTTGGCAGAGCCGCTTGCGGGCCTTTCTGGACGATGCCGTGGCCGATTTCAGCGCCGTTCCTCCCGAGTTCGCCGCCGCAGTCAACAGCCAGGAACAACTGCTGCACGCCCAAAGACAGGCCCGGGAAAGCCAGCGCATCCTTTTGAATGCCCAGGCCAGGGGCCACGCCATGGAAGAGGAACAGTTGAAAGGTCAGGCCAAGTTTTTGAGCAACCGCCTGCGTCTGGCACGGGAGGAAAAAACCGCGCATGACAATGCGCTGCGCAAAGGAGCCGGCTCCCGCCAGGATGTCATCCGCGCCGAGCAACAGGTCAACGACATCGAGGGAGAGTCTCAGCGCAACCTGGACCTGCAGGCCAAGGCCCAAAAGGAGCAGCAGGAGACCCTGCTGGAATTGACCAAACGGGAAGACGACCTCCGGGAAAAAGCCCTGGGCGAGTTGAGCAAGGTGACGGCCGACCTGCGCAAGGTGGCAGAGGGGCTGGTGCAAACCACCGACCGGGTGGCCCGTCTGGAGGTGCGTTCCCCGGTGTACGGGATCATCCAGGAGTTGGCGGTCAAGACGGTGCGCGGTGTATTGGCGCCCGGTGCCACCATCGCGGAGATTGTGCCCATCGGGCCCGTGCGCTATCTGGAGGCCCGGGTGCGCACCCTGGACGTGGGTCATCTGGCGGTGGGACAACGGGTAACGGTCAACGTCACGGCCTACGATTTTGCCCGCTATGGGGGGATCGACGGCACCCTGGAGTCCATCTCACCCACCACCTTCCAGGAGTCGGACGGTGAGGAAGCCTACTACAAAACCGTGATCCGGCTCCACAAAAACCATGTGGGCAACCAGCCCGGGGTGAACGAGGTATTGCCGGGCATGGTGGTCCAGGCAGATATCCATACCGGCGCCAAGACCCTGATGGAATACCTGCTAAAACCGATCTATTCCTCCATGGATAAATCCTTCCGGGAACGGTGATGCACACCGAGCATGTAAAAAATAATGTCTTGTCATTATTTTTTACATGTTCAAGTTTCTGCGTTATCGTGCAAACAGATGCACCATCCCGTCACAACAGACGAACCATTTCTTTTACATTTTTGTGCGGGGTGCGGCCGGATTTCAGGGTGGCGGCACCCTCCCATTATGTTTTAATTATTTGATTCTTCAAATATTTTTTTAATGGCTCGATTATTGCGAAATTGAATTCCAGCGACGAACGCCTGTGGATGCGTGCGCCTGTGTTCACCCAGTACAGCAAGGAGTTCAGACCATGGCTACCACCACCTCAACCGATCCGACCGAATCCGCCGCCATGGTGGGTTCCTATTCGGCTGTTGCCTCGACGATGGAAGATACGGCTGTCGCCCTGGATCTGAACCTGGCGATCACCGATCCGGGCGGTGCCTCTTTTACAGCGGGAGAAGTGATCCTGACCGGGGTTCCGTCGGGGGCCACCCTGAACAAGGGGGTGGCAGGCCCGAACAATACCTGGATCATCTCCGGGGCCGAGTTGCAGGTCTCCGGCACCAACGGCAGCGGCCAACCGGAGGCCTGGACCATCCCCGGTTTGCAGATGACGCCGGCAGCCAATGCCGGGGAGGATTTCAGCCTGGGCGTGCAGATGACCATCCATGGCGAATCCGGTCCCCAGGTGATCGGGATGAACCCGATCCAGGTGACGGTCACGCCGCAGGCGGACCAGGCCGACATCACGGCCACCCAGACCGGCAGTGGCACCGACCTGCAGTTTGCGCTGACTGATGTGGATGGCTCGGAGTTTGTGGACGGTCATCTGGTATTGACGGGCCTGCCCGACGGCGCCACCCTGAACCTGGGCGCGGCAGGCGCTGATCCGAACACCTGGTTCATCTCCCAGTCTGATCTGCAGGTGACCCAGAGCAATGCGGACGGCCAACCGGTGGCCTGGACCCTGCCCAACCTGCAGGTGACGCTGCCCGGTGGCGGTACCGGCACCATTGCCACCAACATACAAATTACCGTGGGGGACGGCTTTGACACCCAGACATCCACCGGCCAGGTGCAGGTAGCCATCGCCCCACCGACCACCAGCACGACAGGCTCCTACAACCCGACCGGGGCTGCGCTGACCTCCCGGAACTCGGACCCGGCGGCCCCCCTGAATATTACCTTCAGCGCTGCAGAGGGCACGGAGGGTTCCTCCATCCCCTTGAATCTGCAAATTGCCGTGACGGATATGGACGGTTCGGAATCCCTCTCCGGTTCCCTGATCATTTCGGGTGTGCCCGACGGGGCGGTGTTGAGCAAGGGCGTGGCAGGTGCCGATGGCACCTGGATACTGGCCCAATCCGACCTGACGGTGACCTCCACGACCGCCATGGGCAAGGCCCTGGCCTGGACCGCCACCGGGTTGACCATCACCCCACCCGCCGACAGCGGCAGCAACTTTCAATTGACCCTGCAGGTGACCAACAAGGATGTCTTGTTCATGCGGTCAACCAATGTGGGGGATCTGGTGCGGGATACCGGTCAGGTGGATGGCGTCTCTTTCAACCTCGGTGCCACGGCAGACATGCACAGCGGCACCGTTGCCCTGGATATCCATCTGCACCAACTTGACCAGGACGGTTCGGAATTTTTGGCCGGCCAGCTCGTGCTGACCGGGGTGCCGGACGGCGTCACCCTGAACAAGGGGGTGGCAGGACCGGATCATACCTGGATCATCTCCCAGTCCGATCTGCAGGTAACCGAAATCAATGGCACCGGGCATGCCATCGCCTGGACCGTGCCGGACTTGCAAGCCACTGCGACCACCTACGGCGGCGGCCCGATCGCCCTGGGTGTGCAAATGGCGGTGGGGGACGGGTTTGACGTGCGCGCCATCGGGTCCCAGATTGTGGTGGAAATGCCCCCGGCCGTCACGGCCCCGCCCGTAACCGCTCCACCGGAAACCGTGCCGCCGGAAACGGCACCACCAGAAACCGTGCCGCCCGAAACGGCACCGCCGGAAACGGCACCACCAGAAACCGTGCCGCCGGAAACCGCGCCACCCGAGACGGCACCGCCGGAAACCGTGCCGCCGGAAACGGCACCACCAGAAACCGCGCCGCCGGAAACGGCACCACCAGAAACCGTGCCACCGGAAACCGTGCCACCGGAAACCGTGCCGCCGGAAACCGCGCCACCCGAGACGGCGCCACCAGAAACCGTACCGCCCGAGACGGCGCCACCGGAAACCGTGCCGCCGGAAACCATGCCACCCGAGACGACACCACCGGAAACCGTGCCGCCCGCAACCGTGCCGCCCGAAACGGCGCCGCCGCAGGCGGAGGGGGTGGTTTTCGCCCCGAGTGCAGCGGTTGGCCTGGAGGACACAGCCATTGCCCTGGACGTGCGCATGAGCCTGATCGACCGGAGTGGTGCCGAATCCCTGTCGGGCGATCTGATCCTGTCGGGCATCCCCGCCGGGGCCACCTTGAACAGGGGGGAAGCAGGTCCTGATCATACCTGGATCATCCATCAGTCTGACCTGCAGGTCTCCCAGACCGATGCAGCGGGTCATCCCCTGGAATGGACGGTACCGGGTCTGCAGATCACCCCGCCGACCAACAGCAATGTGGATTTTGCCCTGACGGTCAGCGTCACCACCGTGGATGGCACCGCCATGCGCACGGTCACCAGCGATCCCATCCACGTGGATGTCCAGGGAGCAGCCGACCCGTTGGCATGGACCGCCCAGGCGGTGACCGGCCGCGAGGATGCCGCCATCCCCTTGGGATTGGATGTGCAGTTGACGGATCAGGACGGCTCGGAGACCGTCGGCGATGTGACCATTGCCGGTGTCCCGGCCCATGCGCAGTTGTCGGTGGGCAGCTTTGATGCGCATACCGGCCTGTGGACCGTCTCTTATGCCGAATTGTCCCAACTCTCCCTGACCCCGCCGCCGGACTACAACGGGGTCATTCACCTCACCCTGACGGCCACGGCCACGGAAAATGACGGGGCGGCGCTGGCCACATCGGCCTCCCTGCAGATCACGGTCAATGCGGTGGCGGATGCACCTGTCTTGGCCACCACAATGCCAGTCCACCAGGTGGAAGCGGCCGACGGCGTGCTGGATCTCTACGTCGCCAAGGGAGGCAACGGCAACACGGGCACCTTTGAACTGTTCATGGACGGTGAGCTGTATGGCACCTTTACCACCAGCATCGCCCACACCGGTGCAGACAAATGGGATCATATCGTCGTTCAGGACGAGCGATTTGCCGACGGTTCGGACCACATTTTCAGCATCCAACCCCTCGATGCCAGGTCCCACGTCCTGGTCGACCGGATTGCGTACAACGGCACCGTGCTGCAGGCCGAGACGGATGGCACCCTGGCCCGCGCCAACAGCTCGGACGACTATTTCCAGGCGATGGATGCCCACTCCCGGGAGTCTGATCCCGATGCCCGGCACCACGGTCACCGGGATGACGATTTCAGAGGCTTCCATCATGGTCGGGGGGATGGGCCGGATGGCGGAGTGGTGTTCGACGACTACGTCAAGCTCAATCCGGGTGGAGAGTTGTCGTTTCATGTCTCCAACCAGGTCACCGTGCCGGTGGCGGCGGGGTTCTCCATTGCAGATGTGGATTCGCATCAGCTCAGCGCCGCCACCATCATCATCAGTAATGGCATGCAGGACGGTGACTTCCTGAGTTTTCAGGGCCATGACATTGTGGCACAGGCCAATGGCCACTTCATGCTGTCGGGCACGCAAATCGAGGTGGTCGGCGGCGGCATTGATCCCGTGACAGGCCGGCTGGAGTTGGCCGGTCTGGATGATATTGCCGTGTACAAAGAGATCCTGGATGCCGTCCAGTTGAACACCTATGAGAGCGGCTCACGGCATATCGATTTTCAGGTGGTTGACGAGACCGGCGTATGGAGTGATGTCAACTCCGTGCGTCTGGACGTGGTGGACCCGATCACCCAGGCAAGTGACATCCACGGTCATCTGATCGGCGGCGGCCAGGGCGACGACACGCTCTGGGGTAACCGGGGTCAGGATACCATGCTGGGCAATGCCGGCCATGACCGGTTGCACGGCGGGGCGGGCAGTGACACCCTGGACGGCGGGACGGGCAATGACCGGTTGTATGGCGGGCGGGGCAGTGACCGCCTGGACGGCGGGGAGGGCAATGACCTGCTCTATGGCGATCAGGGCCACGATACCCTGCTCGGAGGGGCAGGCAACGACATCCTGCGGGGTGGCGCGGGCAGTGACATTCTGCAGGGGGGCAAAGGCAATGATCAGTTGCATGGTGGCCGTGGCAATGATCTGTTTATCGTGGGTGCCGGGGACGGCCATGACACCGTCTCGGGCGGGCGTGGCTGGACCGACACCGTGCACCTGCTCGAAGTCAGCGCGGGCCCGGTAGCCCATGCCGTCCATGCCGGCGAATGGACCCTGGAAAGTTCGGCCACCTACAAGGTTGAAGGAAACACTCTGGTCTTTCATTCGGCGGATGCCTCGGGCACCATCCATCTGTGGGACGGCACACAGGTCGATTTCAAGGATGCCTCTTCCATCACCTGGTAGTGGATGACAGGCCACTTCCACAGCGCCGGACCGCCTGCGGCGCGTGTCACCAGCCAGCCGGGTCCAATGAGCCAGCCGTCGCATCCTGTGTGGTGCGACGGCTGTTTCGTTGTGCGCCGTGCCGGTCGACATCGCCCCCCGTCCGCCATGCCATGATGACCATTGACAGGGAATCCGCGCCGGGTGTCAAATAAGCACGTCGTCCCGGCTGGACCACTCCACTACACAACGAGGGAATCAACGATGGAAATTCTGGAAACCCATGAGCAAATCCATGAGGCCGCCCACGATGGACACGGGGGGCATGGCGGGCACGAAGAACACGGCGGCAGCAAAAAATATGTCGCCATCATGATCAGTGTCTTGGCCTGCCTGCTGGCCCTGATCGAAACCGGTGTGAACAGCTCCCAGAGTGCCTACGTCTCGTACAATATCGAGGCATCCAATCTGTGGGCCTTTTTCCAGGCCAAATCCATCCGCATGACCACCATGGCCACGGCAGCCGACATGATGGAGGCCATGCAACCGACCGGTCAGGCGCCGGAACAGGCGACCGTCTGGCAGAAGCGCATCGCCGACTGGCGGGCGTCGGCCCAGCGCTATGATAGTGAACCAGAAAAGGGGGAAGGACGCAAAGAGCTGGCTGCCAAGGCCAAGACGGCCGAAGGACACCGGGAACGCGCCCTGGCCGCCTATCACATGTTTGAATACGGCGCCGCTGCCCTGCAAATTTCCATCGTCATGGCCTCTGCCTCGGTGGTAACCAGCGTGGTCGGCCTGGTGTACGGTGCCGCCGCGCTGGGACTGGCAGGCGTGGCCTGCGGTCTGCTGGGCTGGCTGGCCCCGACTTTGATCCACCTGTAGAAGCGGGCCCTGGTCATCGTTTCGTCCAACAGGGTGTCAAAACCTGACTGACTGACTGACTGACTGACTGACTGACAGCCTGCGGCGCATGTTGAAAACGCCGCAGCAAAAAGCGGCTGCGGCTCTTTTGAAAAATAACGGCAACAGCAACAGCAACAGCAACAGCAGAATCCCAGGGCGCTGCCCTGGACCCGCCAGGGGGGTGACCCCCCTGGACCCGCAATAACTGCGTATCCCCAAATGGGTGCGGTTTATGCGGTCCTGCGTCGTCACGTCATCCGCACCGGCTGCCGCCGACTGCCCCAACTCCCCGGGGCCCCGGCAAACCGACCCGCACACGCCGCCTGACACACCCGACACCGCCCCGTGTCGTCCAGCCCCCAACCGGTCACCTGGTATCCCGCCCGCTCGATCAGACGACCCCCACACTGATGGCAACAGGTCGTCCCCCCTTCCGGGTCCACCACATTGCCCGTGTAGACATACCGCAGCCCGTTGGCAAGGGCCAGACGCCGGGCACGCTGCACCGTCGCCAGAGGGGTCGCCGGTTTGTCCAGCATTTTCCATTCCGGCCGGAATGCCGAAAAATGGATCGGCACCGCCGGCCCCAGATGTTCCAGCACCCAACCGGTCAGCCCATCCAGTTCGGCGTCGGAATCATTCTCGCCGGGAATCAACAAGGTCGTCAGTTCCACCCAGACCGAGGTCTCCTTGCACAGATATTCCAGCAGATCCAGCACGGGCTGCAGATGCCCGCCGGTCAGACGGTGATAGAACGACTCCGAAAAGGCCTTCAGATCCACATTGGCCGCATCCATCTCGCCAAAAAACAGCCTGGCCGGTTCGGGATGGATATACCCCGCCGTCACCGCCACCGACTGAATCCCCAACGCCCGGCAGGCCCGCGCCACATCCACCGCATATTCCAGGAAAATGATGGGCTCGTTATAGGTGTAGGCCACACTGCGGCATCCCGCCCGCGCCGCCGCCGCCGCCACCGCCTCGGGCGCGGCATACTCCGCCAGACGATCCATCTGCCGCGCCTTGCTGATGTCCCAGTTCTGACAGAAAGTGCAGGCCAGATTGCACCCCGCCGTACCAAACGACAAAATGGGCGTACCCGGCAAAAAATGGTGCAGCGGCTTTTTTTCGACCGGGTCCACACAAAAACCACTGGAACGCCCGTAGGTGGTCAGCACCATGCGGTCCCCCTCCCGGGCCCGTACAAAACAAAATCCCCGTTGTCCATCTGCCAAACGACAATCCCGCGGGCACAGGTCACACTGGATGCGACCATTTTCCAACCGGTGCCAGAACCCCGCCTCCATCATACCATCCTCCTGTAATCACAACCCAATCTATTTATAAACGGCTCCAGAATCACCGGATATTGAATTTTTGGACCATTTGTGTCTTAATAGGCGCCGGTCACGATTGTGGCTCGAAGTCCATCGTGGGTACATTGTTTTCGTCCATGACATTATGCTGGGAGGAGCTCATGCAAGCTGCCATTCAATTTTTCAAGGATGCATTGCGCCACGAAACCAAGGCGTCTGCGTTCTACACCAAGGCTGCCGAAATCACCCGGGACGATGAATCCCGGATGCTGTACCTCAAGCTGGCCGGCATGGAAGATGACCACGCCAACCAGTTGTTGGAAAAGGTCAAAAATGCCCCCTGTGGCCAGGCGTTCGATGTGGATGGCTTCGTGCGGGAGCTGGAAAACAGCACGGAATCATCCATCTCCCCCACCGACATGCACCTGATTGAGACAGGCACCATGCGCCAAGTGCTGGAATTGGCCATCACCTACGAAAATCAGGCCTGCAAGAACTATGAAAATCTGGCCAATGAGACAACCGATCCTGACATCAAAGCTCATTGCCTTGATGCGGTCAAGGAGGAACGCAGCCACGTGCGGGATTTGACCAATCTGTTGAATTCCCTGGATATGGCCGACGACGACCGGCCCGGTCTGTAACCAACGTTGCCGGCCAGTGCCCTTCTCTCCCACCCAGGAGAGAGGGGCACCGCCCGCTTCAGGCCGGCGGGGAGGGTTGTCCGGTGACTGGCAGCAGCCCCTGCTGTTGCATGGCCAGATAGATTTCCCGGCTGACCCAGGCATCGGTGGCGGCATAGGCGATCTGGAATGGTCGCAGCTCTTTGTTGTCCCAGTTGGAACACTGCGCCCGCTTGGAGATGCGGAACCCCAGAAAATGGGCCGACAGGGAGCGCAGGCCATAGCTTTCAATGCCAACCCGCCGCGTCACCTCACTCAGGTCCAGCAATTTTTTCGGTTGGAAGGGAAACACGGACTGCAAGTGCTGGGCATCGTTGACCAGCCCGACCCCCACTTTCAGCACCCGCTGGTCACTCAACAGATCCACCAGGGCCGCATATTGTGAAAGGCGCGTCAACTGGAAAATATTGACATAGTCTGTGCCGGCCATCTGGATAAGAGAAGGCCGGTAGCTGACCCCCTTCTTGAAAGCGGGCCGGGTCTCCACGTCAAAACCGATGACGTGCTCATTGCGCAACTGCATCACCGCGTCGACCACCTGCTCGTCGGAATCAATCAGATTGATTCGCCCCTCCCACTTGCGAATGGGCAACTCGTTGATCTCGGACTTGGACAGTTTTCCGGCACATTCAGGCTGCTGCTTGGACGGCGACCCCATCATGAAACCCCTGGATATGGATATGACCCCGGGAAAGGAGCATATCATAAGGTGTTCGCATCGGCAATCGCCACCAAGCACAGTCAGCCATTTTGCCGTCCGTTGGATTATCGCCTGAGCCGTCCGGCCAGGACCAGGCGGTTCTTGAGCACATAAGGGGAGATCCAGATCATCTGATCGTCAAAGCCCTGGTCGGGATCGTTGTGGTAGGCAGCATACTCAAACCGTGCCGCGCCGTCGCTGTTGGCCAACTCGGCTGGCGAAGTCGGGGCAGGTTGCGGCACGCCCGCCACACTGACCGCCCCCCGGCCATTGGCCCCATGGGACAACACCAGCGCCGGGGTCTGGTCGATGCCGTTGACCACCTGAATGGTGCCGGCGGTTGTCAGGGAAAAGGCCGGCAGCGGGGCGTGACTGACATCCGTAAAGGGTTCGGAGACGGCATAGGTAAACCGGTTGTGCCAGGCATCCTGTTCCCCCACACCCAGGGTGACCCAGGGCAGCGTCCCGCGCCAGACCGACCCGTGCCGGTGACCGGCACACCCACCCGCCACCCGCTCCTCGTGACCACTGTTGCGGACATCGGGACAGGGCAGGTAGCCATGCACCAGGAGATGACCGACCAGCGCCTCGTGTATTCGTTCAAGTTGTTCTTTGGTTTCACGACGATGGCTGTTTTCCAACTGGGTGGCCAGTGGCACCAGCAAACCGCCCAGCAGCAGCCCCACAATGACCATCACCATGGTCATCTCAATCAACGTAAAGCCGGTCGTGCGGGAGTTGTGCATTGCCCCATGCTCCAGAAAAAAACGGCGGCGGTGGCTGACAAAGCCTCCTGACCATCGCCGTCCACGATAAGGAGAAGCGGCGCGGGATTCAAGGCATCGGCAAACGCATCGACAAGATTGATGACCGACGGCCAATCATGGTAGCATGGGGCAGTTGGACAGGCCGTGCTCGTGTCGGTCCGTGTCCAACGCCTTGCCAGCGAGGCCATCATGACCGCCACCATGCCACCCGATTCGACCGGTACGACCCCGGCGACCGACATCACCCTGCAGACCCTCCTGCATCGCTATCTGGCAGAAGTCTCCAGCAAAAAATCGCCGACAGCCCATGCCCGGGAACACCGGATTGCCCAGCATCTGATGGCTCGCCTGGGGACCACTCCCCTGGTCGATTTGACCCCGCTTCTTCTCTCCGAATTCCGGGAAACGCGCCTGCAGGAGGCATCGGCCAGCACAGTCGCCCGGGATCTGGGCCTGCTCTCCCAGGTCATCGAAACCGCCATGACCGATTGGGGGGTTGCCTTGGCCGGCAACCCGCTGCGGTCGGTGGCCGAACCGGCAGAGGTGCAGGGTCGCAGCCGACAGCTTCGACCGGGTGAACGGTTGCGCCTGATCTCGGCCTGCAACCGGCACAGCAACCCGATGCTGGGTTGGGTGGTGCGCCTCATCCTCGCCACGGGCATGCGCAAACCCGAAGTCTTGCACCTGCAACGCCCGCAAGTGGACCTGACCGCCCGGGTGGTCCATCTGCCCAGATCGGGCAGCAGTGCACCACGGGATGTGCCCCTCTCCCGGGAGGTCGTCAAGCTGTTCCAGGAGGCCCTGCACCATGTCAAACCGGTCACCGATACCCCGCTGCTCTTCTTCGGCGAACCGGGTCGCTTCGGACAGCGCCGTCCCTATGCCATCGACCGGGTGCTCCGTCAGGCCATGAACCGGGCCCGCCTGAAACCGTTCAGTTGCGACGAATTGCGTGACGATGCCATCCTGCGCATGCGGGAGAGCGGTCTGACCGAACAGGAGGTGGTGGCCATCACCGGCCTGCGCACCCTGCGGATCGATCGGCGTGCGCCCCATCTGCAGACGCATCTTCTGGTACAACGCCTGGACGAGGTGGGCTGGCCGTGAACAAGCCCCTGCTGGTGATCCTGGGTCCCACTGCATCGGGCAAGACCCGCCTGGGGGTCGCACTGGCCCGGCACCTGCGGCAGACGACCGGTATTGCCAGCGAAATCATTTCCGCCGATTCGCGGCAACTGTTTCGGGGCATGGATATCGGCACCGGCAAGGATCTGGCGGAATACGGACCCATTCCCTACCACCTGATCGATATTTGCGATCCCGGCCATGAATTCAGTGTCTATGAATTCCAGCAACGGTATCATGCCGCCCTGGCCGGCATTCGTGGACGGGGCCATCTGCCCCTGCTGGTGGGCGGGTCCGGGCTGTATCTGGATGCCGTCGTACGTGGCTACACCCTGACGCCCGTGCCGGAAAATCCCGTCCTGCGTCAGGCATTGTCGGCCTGCTCCATGGCAGACCTGGAGGCCCGTCTGCGACGCTTGCGTCCCCGTCTCCACAATCATACCGACCTGGACTCCCGGGCACGCCTGGTGCGGGCCATTGAAATTGCCGAAGGATCGGTAAACCACCGGTCACCCCGGCCTGACCAGACCGTACAGGCAACCATTTTCGGCTTGCGCTGGGAACGTACCGTCCTGCGGGCGCGGATCACCCGACGCCTGCAGGAACGGTTGGAAGCGGGCTTGCTGGCCGAAGTGGAAAAATTGCTGGCCACCGGCCTGCCGTCGGAACGGTTGGCGGCCTACGGCCTGGAATACCGGTTTTCCTGCCGTTACCTGCAGGGCGAACTGACATGGGACGCTTTCTTTCAGGGGTTGAACCGGGCCATTCACCAGTTTGCCAAGCGTCAGGAGACCTGGTTCCGGCACATGGAACGCCACGGCGTGGTCATCCACTGGTTGGACGCGGCGGCAGACCCGTTGGCAGAGGCCGAGCAATACCTGCAGGACCCTGAGATGGTCAGGCGGGTGGATACCATTCAAGCATTGACAGGAGTCACAGAACATGGAACAAGGCTTTTATGACCTGCACCTCTTTTGCTGTGTCAACACCCGGGACACCACACACCCACGTGGCAGTTGCGGGCAATACAACACATTGGATCTGCAGGGATATCTCAAAACGCGGGCCAGGCAGTTGCCCAACGCAGGGCGCATCCGCATCAACACATCCGGCTGCCTGGACCGGTGCGAACTGGGACCGGTGCTGGTGGTCTATCCCCAGGGCATCTGGTATCACTACCGCACCCAAAGCGACCTGGACGAAATCCTGGAACGCCACATCATCGGGGGCGAACCGGTCCAGCGACTGCTGCTGACCAACGATGCCGTGATACCACCGCAGTAACTTAAACCGCACCCATTTTGGGATACGTCGTTATTGCGGGTCCAGGGGGGTCACCCCCCTGGCGGGTCCAGGGCAGAGCCCTGGGATTTTGCTGTTGCTTTTCAAAAAAGCCGAAGCGGTTTTTGCTTCGGCACCCTCAGCAT
>JAMOAX010000235.1:0-2982 GCA_039908555.1 Magnetococcus sp. DMHC-8 | reverse complement strand
GCAGCCGCTTTTTGCTGCGGCGTTTTCAGCATGCGCCGCAGGCAGGCTGGCGGATTTTGACACCCAGTTGGACAAAACGATGATCAAGGCCGTTGTCACACATCACAACAACGCATAACATTTTGTAAGCACGGTTTTTTTTGCCGCACACAAGGGTGTGCGGTACTTTTTTACTTGTATTGCCTGGTAAATATTTTCATGATTGCCGGAAATTTTTTGCAGTTTCCCGGGTTTATGCCGGGAAAATGACAAAAAA
Organism: Magnetococcus sp. DMHC-8; assembly: GCA_039908555.1. Taxonomy (GTDB): domain Bacteria; phylum Pseudomonadota; class Magnetococcia; order Magnetococcales; family Magnetaquicoccaceae; genus Magnetaquicoccus. The sequence goes on along the minus strand of JAMOAX010000235.1, from coordinate 2,726 downwards.
AACGGTCTTCATTTCAGCAAGGGCAGACCAGGTAAACCCATGCCATTTTTGCATCGATCCAAGCCCAGGTTGTTCTGGTTGATTCTCGTCATGCCGGGCGTGCTGTGGTGTGGCGTGCTGGCGGCCGGACTCGGGGGGTTGAGCGCCATTCGGGACAACCAGGCCATGGCCCGCCAGGACCGCGAGCTGCTCCAGCAGGGGGTGCAGGCCATCGACCAGGTGCGTGCGGTGCAGTTTCATTTCAAGTCGCAGGTACAGGCCTGGAAAAACATTTTGTTGCGTGGGGTTCATCCGGACCGGCGGTCCCAATATCTGCAAAAATTCGAGGCAGAAGAGCGGCAGGTGGCGGAAATTCTGGCACAGTTGGCCTCCCGCTTTACGCAGTTGGGCATGGACGATGGGGCCCGGCAACAGGTGGATGACCTGTTGGAGCAGCACCGTGCCCTGGGCATGCACTATCGGTCGGCGTTGCATGTGTTTGTCAAGGGGTTGCAGGAGGGGGCCCCGGTGGGCGAGGCGGTGCAGGATGCGGACGGGCTGGTCATCGGTCAGGACAGTGCCACCGGCGAACAGGCTGACCAGTTGGCGGACCTGGTGGCCGGCCATGTCCAGCGGTTGGTGGTGCAGGCCGGACAACGGGACGAAGCCTGGTTGGCCGGGGAGGCCGCCCAGGTCGCCTGGGTGCTGGCTGTGCTGGGGCTGGTCATCCTGCCGGCGGCATTTTTGGCGGTGCGTCACCTGGTGATTCGGCCCATTGCGGCGATGACGGCGGCCATCGAACAGGTGGCGGACGGCAACCTTCGGCAGCGGGTGGACTCCCAGCGCATGGACGAGCTCAGTCGCATGAGCGGGGCTTTCAACCGGATGGCGGTCGAGTTGGACCGGATTCACTCCGGGTTGCAGAACGAGCGGGACAAGCTGACCACCATCATTGTGGCGGCCCAGGAGGGCATTGTGGTGACGGATCGGCAGGGCGATGTGGTGTTGATCAACCCGGCGGCTGAGAGACTGCTGGGCAAGAGCGCCGAGCAGATCGTCCGGGAGGGTTTTCTGAACCTGCTGGATGACCCGGAATATTTGACGGCCTATCTGGAACAGTCGGGCATCGACTTTCCCACGACAGTGGTGTACCAGCACCGGGTATTGAACGTCTATGCCAATACCATTCGCACCCCGGATGGCACCCTGGTGGGGTCGGCGGCGCTGCTGCGGGATGTGACCGAAGAAAAGCGGCTGGAAAAGCAGCTGCGTATTCTGTCCAACACCGATGCCCTGACCGGCTTGCACAATCGCCGTCGTCTGGACGAAATCCTGGTCGATGAATTCAACCGGGCCCGGCGCTATCAGCAAAGTCTGGCTGTATTGATGCTGGATGTGGACCATTTCAAGCGTTTCAATGACGAACATGGCCACAGCCTGGGTGATCGGGTCCTGCAGGCCGTGGCCGGGGTGTTGCAGGAATCCTGTCGGGAGGTGGATTTTCCTTGTCGTTATGGTGGGGAGGAGTTTTGTCTGGTGTTGCCCAATACCTCCCTGGAGGGCGCCAAGCGGATGGCGGAGCGTTTGCGGTCCGGGGTGGAGCAGATGCGGGTTGAGACGTTGCAGGTGACCATCAGCGTGGGGGTGGCCATCCATCCTCTGCTTGGCCAGACCCCGGAAGAGTTGCGAGAGGCCGCCGACCAGGCGCTGTATCAGGCCAAACAGGCCGGGCGCAACCGGTATTGCCTGGCCCAGGCCGATGCCCTGCCGGATGCGTGACGTTTTTTTGTGGATGTGATGGTCTCATGGACCTGATTGTTCTCCTGATGCCGAAGCGGCTGTTGACCCGCATCCTGTTGCTGCTCCAGGGTGTGGTGCTGGTGGCCATGCTGCTGCTCTTCTGGGTGGGCGGGGAGCAAAACCCGTTGCAGGAGGCCGGTGCCAACTGGGTCATCATCGGGGTGGTGATCGGCGTGACAACCCTGCTGGTCTGGCTGGTTCTGCGGGTGTTGTTGCGGCCTGTGCAGCAGTTGGCGATGGCCTTGCGTGCCTGGCACACCGACCGGCGGGAGGAGGAGTGGTTGCGGCCATCTCCTGGCACCAGCCAGGAAATCGTGTGGATTCATGATGCCATCCGTGCCCTGTTGCGGGACAAGGAGCGGGAGAGTCTCCTGCTGGAGGAACGGGTGGCCCAGCGCACCCATGATCTGAACCAGGCCAAGGAGGAGGCGGAGGCCGCCAATCGGGCCAAGAGCGAATTTCTGGCCAACATGAGCCATGAAATTCGCACCCCCATGAACGCCATCATCGGTCTGACCGATCTGGCCCTGCACCTGCGACCTCCCCCCAAACTGGAGGGTCATCTTTCCAAGGTATTGCATGCCTCCCGGGCCTTGTTGCGCATTCTCAATGACAGATTGGACTTTTCCAAGATAGAGGTGGGCAAGCTGGCCCTGGACCCTGTGCCATTCAGTCTGCATGCCCTGTTTGACAATCTGGGGGATCTGTTCCGGCAACCGGCGGCGGACAAGGGTGTGGAGTTGAATCTGTCCATTGTGGCCACCGTGCCGGCCCGTTTGATCGGGGATGATGCGCGCATCGAACAGATTCTGGTCAATCTGATCAGCAATGCCATCAAGTTTACGGAAAATGGCGAGATTGATGTCCGTGCGGTCGCCATGGACAAGACCGATGAGCGGCTGCGGCTGGTCTGTTCGGTGCGGGACACCGGCATTGGTCTGTCCCGG
>JAMOAX010000071.1:0-15456 GCA_039908555.1 Magnetococcus sp. DMHC-8 | reverse complement strand
GGAACAAGCGTTCCTCCGTGGCATCAGAGGTAAACATGCGTGGATGAGGGGGTGCGATGATCCGTTTGCACTCTTCCTGGGCCATTTGCCGGATAAACGCCTGCTGTTCCTGCTCCGACAGGTTTGGTCGGCTCGCCTGTTTTTTCAGGGCAAGCAGCATGGTGTCCAGCACCTGATTATTGCTGGAAACTTCGGCAACACGCTGTTGGTAGGCGTCCAGTTCCCCCTCGATCCATTGTTCAAGAGAACGAGTCATGATCTTGAACGGCGGACTTTTGCGCTCTCCGCTGGCTGCAATCAGGGCATGGAACAGAGCCGGATGGTGATACAGTCCAGATCGTTCCTGGATCTTGGCCCTTTTCCCAATGGATAATGCCGCTACCGACAGCCCGATCACTGCCGGGGAGGCAACAGGCACTTTGACAAAGCGGGCCACTTCATAGGCCGCATCGCGCAACACGCTCGGCAGGGCATCCAATGGATAGGGGCGCGGTTCTTCATACCCCTGGGAAATGGGGGTCGGATCGGGCCAGACATCCTGCGGAGAATCGTCCACGAAAGGCTCATCCTGGCAAGAAAAACACGACATAACGGTGTTCTGCTGATTGGTGCCGTTCCAGGCGGTGCGCCCCATCTCCTGTCGTTCGGCGGTGGCCAAAAAGTTATGGACATTCATCCCATCGGCCACGGCATCGGCCGCATCCCATTTGTGCGGCTTGTCCCCGGGGGGAATCAGGATGGCGACATGCACTGCACCGGCCTGCAGGGCAGCACGGGCCACATTGACGGCATGCTCCCACCCAGGGAGATCCTTGTCCGGCCAGATCAGCAGATGCTTGCCAGTCAATGGTGACCAATCGGTTTTTTCAACCGGCGCGTTGGCACCGTGCATGGCAGTGGTGGCAACGATGCCGACAGATTTCAATGCGTCTGCACACTTCTCACCCTCAACCAAGATCACATGCTCACTGGCCATGACCGCTGGCAGGTTGTAAAGTGGACGCGGTTCGGGTGCCTGATGGCGACGGGCACGCACATCCCAGGGGCGAAACTGCTTGCCAGAGGGAGGATCGTACCGGTACATGCGACACAGCAGGCTGCCATCCCAGTCGTGGTAATCCCACTGGCCGGTGGGAGGGCCCAATTCGTCTACGGGCGGACCGTTCCGGTTGGGTTTGGGGGGCACAGCTGGGGGTACATCCCCCAGCCAAGAGCCAATATCGTCCAGAATTTTCGGAAAATCGCGCCGGGTATCCAAATGATGCACCTCTGCCCACAGGCCAATGATGTCACCCCCCTGCCCTGTGGCATGGTCACACCACATGCCCGCCTTGGAGCCAGAGAGTTCTACCACCATGCTGTCACCCGGATTGCCCTGCACATCGCCAACGTAAAACTTGCCACTGCGAACCTTCCCGGCAGGCAGCAGGTGAACCAGGACGGATTCCAGATGGTTCAGCAAACTGGCCTTCAACCGGTCAACGTTGGACCGTGGTTCAGACGACGGGATGTCAGCCTGTTGGTTGAAATCCATCATTGCCCAAGCCTCCAACAACGATCTTGCCAATCGCAAAACCGGCATTCAAAATGGCTGGGATCGCGGGTAATGCGGGGCAGCAGATCATGTGCCTCGGTGGCCTGGAGGACACGCACCGCCCGGTCTGTCATGCGTTGCGCCAACCCGGCATCGAAAGGCACCAGCTCAAAATGCAGCTCGGCGGTGTCCTTGTTGATGGCGACAAACAGGGCCGGGTTGGCGGAAATGCCGGGGGCGGTGGTCTCCATATAGGCCTGATAGGTGGCAATCTGGGCGGCATAAACCGGCTTGGAGAGGGTCACTCCCCGCTTGACAGTATCGTTCCACGACTTGTTGTTGAGAGACTTGCACTCCCACAAGGCCGGGTAGCGCATGGGCACATCCAGGGGGCCACCAGCAATGATGCCGTCCACGTGCCCCCGGATGCGCCCCTTGGCCACCGAGAAACCAAACTGCCCGCCATCCCGTTTCTGGGTAACCAGATTGAACCCGGCGGCCCGCAACCACTGGATGGCCAACGCCTCGAATAGATGCCCGGCGGCGAAGATGCGCAGGGTCTTGCCACCAAATCCCCGGTCGGTATCCTTGGGCGCACCGGCATATTCAAACTGCAACGCCCGCTCGCAGGAGACTCCCAGGCGGGATCCCCCCAAGTATTCCCTGGGGGGATTGGCCGCTTCTTCGGCCACCAGGGCAGTGTCAATCAGCCCGGTGACGATTTCAGCGAAAGATGCGGTGTGGTTGAGGTCGATCATGGTCATTCCTGATTCATAATCAGATAGCATTCATGGAGTACTGCAAGCGGGTAGAGGTAGGCCCATCCCCATATGGCATTCGGTTCGCGACCAATGCGAATACAAAGCTTTCTGCACATCTCCAATGCCAATTCATCCAGTGCGTGAGCTGCTCTGATGTGGCTGACCATGTCCGTTTTTGTTTCACAAAAAGTCAGTGCACTCATGTAGCTGGCATCAGGGTCCGTGTAATTCGGTTCGCGTCCGGCCAAAGCCACAACACGCTGTTGACAAATTGTGAGCGTGTTCTCAAGTTTCCGAAGGCGATCATTCTGTACCGTGAGCATTTCAGCCATCGTAGACAGCTGTTCATCAATGGAGGGCGAAGCGGCGTTTTCTGTGTTCATTCTCAATACCTCTCGTGTTTAAAATGGAATGTCGTCATCGTTGGCGGTGGCCATGTAGCATTGGAAAGCGGTGATGACCACCTCCACCAGGCCCAACACCTCCTGTTTGCTGTAATCCGCCAGGGGGCGGTGCATGCCGATACTGCCAACGTATTCCCCCAGGGGGGGCAGTGCGGCGGCCATCGCCGCCTGTTCGAGAGCTGATGCGTCTGTCATGGATGTCACTCCCAATAGTTTTGCTTTTAATAGGGCCTTTACAGATCCGGCCAGATGGATCAAAACCAGCTCTGGCGACCGGTGCAGGATCTTGCTAAAAATGTTTCTCTCCCGCTCTGGCAGTTCATCCAGCGCAACCCGATGCCCTTTGACACCTGGCGGCAACGAAGAAAAACCGCGTTTCGGGGTGTGCCAGGTGGTGCGTTGCCGTGTCCACACTGGGAGGGACATCACGCCACCTCCGTTTGTTGCTGTTGGTCGGCCTTGAAGACCAGTTGCTGAATGGCCCGCCGGTTGAACCGGAAGGTCAACAAAGCCGACGCCTGATAACGGGTCAGGTTATGGTCGTTGCGACACTCCACTGGGAGGTATTGCAACTGCTTCTCGGTGGGTGACTCATGCACCCAGCGTTTGGTCTTGTGGGCCGAGTCGGCGGTCTCATGGTCATTGAGCCAGTCGTCCGACGCTGCCAGGCAGACAATCCTTTCGCCGATGGAAAGCAACCTGGCCGGAGAACCGGTGGCCCCTCCCACTGCGTACCAGCGGCCGTTCAGGAAAAACACCCCGCTCCAGGCGGTGAAGCCATTGGCCATCAGGGCCGCGTCATCACCAAAGAGATTCACCCACAGAAAACTGGACCGGGCCAACAGGTCGACCTCCGTCATGATGAAATCGCTGATGGCCTCTGGACCACCGTCCTCGTCTTCCATCCGTTCCCAGACATGTCCGCAGAGGGGACACTCCCGGACGGCCAAAGGAACGGTGGCCTCGCATTCCGGGCACTCTTTGGTGGGGGCTTCGCCAGTGCCCGCACCGCCATCCAGATCCACGTCCTGCTCCAGAGAGCCGTGCAGCAGGGTGGAGATGCCGAAGTCCAGGACGACGCAATCCGTTTTGACGACTCCTGGGTGTTCATTGGGGTCTATGGTGCGCAGCCCCCGGCCCACCATCTGAATCAGGGTGGACTTGTACGAACTGGGCCGCAGCAGTACCACGCAGGAGGTAGGGGGGTGATCCCACCCCTCCGTCAGCACGGCCACATTGACCACCAGCCGGGCGTCACCTTTTTCAAACTGCCGCAATACCGCCCGCCGTTCTCCGTCGGGCAGTTCCCCATGAACCAACACCGCACTCTCCCCCGATGCGTTGAAGGCATCAGTGACGTTGCGGGCATGGTCGACGGTGGAGCAAAACACCACGGTCTGGCGGTGCCCGGCCTGCTCCTTCCAGTGCCGGATAACCGCCTCGGTGACCGGGGCCTTGTTCATGATTCGGTCGACTTCGGCCATGTCGAAATCTTCGGCGGTACGTTTCACCTGCCGCAGGGCATCGCCAGTGCCGACGTCAACGACAAATGTCCGGGGTGGCACCAAGTGGCCGGAGCGAACCAACTCGCCCAGACGCACTTGGTCCGCCACGTTGGAGAAGATGGGGCGCAGGGCCTTTTTGTCGCCCCTCATGGGGGTGGCCGTCACCCCGTAAAGGCGGCATTGCGGGTTGCGCTCCCTGGCCGTATCGATGATGCGACGGTAACCTGCCGCTGCTGCGTGGTGAGCCTCGTCGATCACCAACAAATCCAGCGACGGCATGTTGTCCAGATTGCTCTGCCGTGCCAGGGTGGGCACCATGGCGAAGGTGGCCCGCCCCCGCCATGATTTGGTTTCCGCATCCACGATGGAGGTGGAGAGGCCGGGGTTGACCCGGCAGAACTTGGTGACGTTCTGCCGAGTCAATTCATCCCGATGGGCCAAGACGCAGGCTTTTCCACCATCGGACAGCATCCGGCCCACCACGGCGGACAGCATGATGGTTTTGCCGCTGTTGTGGGTGACGGTAAAATCACCCATCAGATAGAGATGGTCCCCATCCACCTCAAACCCGAAATACGCCCCTTGGCCTGCCGAGTGGACAGTAAAACCGGTTCTGAGTGGATCTTTTTTCTGCCTGCGAGCATCGGGTTTGCGCCGGGCAACCCTGATCGGTATCTCCGCAAACTCGCCACAAATGACAAACCGGTAGTAGGTCTTCCCGTTGACTACTTTCGGTTTCGGTAAGGCCATGAGCCCCAGGCTGCGCGCAATGAAGGTCACGTCTTCTGCAAGTTGGAGGGATGCCGTGCTGAATTCGATACAATTCCTGACCAAATAACCGTCCGTATCGATCAGACCAGCCAAAATGGCCGCTCTCGTTTCCCTGGAGCCGGTCTTGTATGCATGCGGGATGAACTTCTCATCCGCCCCGCATCCGGCAACACCCAATGCCCGGAGCCATGCGGTCAGGGGGTTTTCCCGATAGCTACCAGGAATACTGAAGTGGTAGGTGTTGGCCTCATTCCCGACCAGTTGCTCCTCGCGGAGGCCAACTCCCAATTGCTTGGCCATGCCATGGCAATATTGCACCACCTCGAAATCCATGGTGGTGATTGATGGTGTTCCGTATTTGAGCGACCCATCACCAAGCAACAACCCAAGAAAATACGGATCCAGCCCTGGCTCGTCCGTGGGTGGGAAGTCGACCCCAACCCGGTAGAGCTTGTGCAGGTGTTTGAAATTGGCACTGCATTCCAGGTAGTCAATCACGCTCAGGTTGACAATACTGCCTCCTGGAGTACCCCAATGCTGCCTGGGAGAACCGCTGCCGTACTGGTTGGTTTGCACCAGGGACAAAATGTGACCTGCATTGACGGTGAACGAGTTGCCCTTGATGGGGCGGATCGTGTACATATTGTCCGTTCCAGAGTGCAATCTGCGCACATTCCGAGACTGGCTATCCGGTCCCATGAGTTGATCGCCAACACGGACATCTTCAACATCCTTGATCGTGCCGTCATACATCAGGATAGGGGTGCCTGGGGCGTGGCATCCCGTAGGAGCCACCCCCAGCGTATTCCCATGCTCACGCAGGGCCTCCACCGACCGATCCACAAAAACCTGTTGCCTGGGCCTGAGAATCATCCCCTGTCTCCCTGATTACATCGCCCACGTCGGGCGGGCGAAATTGCCCCCGCCGTTCTGCGCTGGGGTGGGTACCGGTTGCTGTTGGGGCTGATACCCGTTGGCTGCGGGTGCCGGTTGCTGTTGAGGCTGGAACCCGGTCGTTGCCGGGGTCTGCGCCTGGGGTTGCGCCTGCGTCTGAAACGCAGCCTGCGGTTGAGAGGGAGGCTGCGCCGGTGCCTGGAACACAGCCGGAACCTGTGCTGGAGGTTGAGAGGTGGACGGACCCTGTGCCGGAGGCTGAAACCCGGATGGGGCCGGAACCCCTCCACCCGCCGGACGGAACGAGGGGGAGGGTTGGAACCCTGCCGACGCCACCGGGACCGCCCCGGATTGGAAAGCGAAATACTCCTTATGGTCCGGGGTGACGGCGAACTTGATGACATTCTTGGGCTGATCATTTTGATCCTTCTCTAGGTCAATCTTGGCCAGAAATTCAATGCCATCCAAGTCGGCAAACCCCTGGATACGACGGGCCTCCATGGCACGGGGTGAGGTGTCTTTGTCCGACAGCCCCCGGGCGGAATTGAGGATGGCACGGATGAAAGCGCGCCCCATGTTGGCCCAATCGGGGCCTTTTGGGCTGTAGAGACCAATCAGGCTCCAAACCTTGCGCTTGGCATATTCGCCCTGGGTCACCACAAACTCGCAGTTCAGGTAGACCGCATCGCTCTCTTTGGCCCCGCTGGCATAGCCCCCGGTCCAACCTCTACTGTAATCGTCGATCCCCCCAGGCTTGATCGTCATGCGTACAGGCGCGATTGTCCCTTTCGGAATAGTATCAAAGTTGTTCTGTGCGTCGGCGTCATTGTAGTCGTTCCAAGCAGTCATGGTAAAATCTCCTATAATGTCATCAGTTATTGGTTGGGAGTGGTCTCGGCGGGAGCCGGTTGACCGTATTCAAGTCGCTCCTGGATCGGGCGCACTGGGCCGCTGATTTTGAACATCAGACGCCCCAGGTGCGGCTCCTCAACGGTGGTCAAACGCCCGGAACGGTCCTTGGCAGGAAAGCCCCAGGGGTTCATGGTCTGGCAGACGAAGGCCCGAAAAAGCTGACCTGTCTCGGTGGGCAGTTCCGCCATGGTGATCACCTGGTCAACGATGCCAGGCAGCTCCAAGCCGGTCTTGCTGCCCTCGATCTGAGGGGCAAAGAACCGCCGGTTGAAATCGTCGAATTTCTCGTCCAGAATGCCGATGAAGAGAATGTTCTTGCCCCGGGTGTGCTGGAGATGAGTCAGCCAGGCAATCATCTCCTGGCCGTGCAGACCGTAGGCCCCGCGCAAATCCGGTTTGCCGGTCTTTTCGCTGAACGCTTGGGGTTGCCCCTTGCACCAGTGGAAGCAGAGCCGCCCGGCCACGGTCAACGAATCGACGAAAATGGTCTGGTACTTGTCCAGAATCCTGGGGTCGCCGAATTGGGCGCAGACCGCGTCATAGTGGGCCTGGCTGAAATACTGGTCGTTGCGCAGTGCCGGGTTGGGGCCGCCGATGAAGACCGCAAAATTCCGGCATTCGTCCCAGGTGCGAGGGCGGATGGTATCACCGGGCCACCCCTCCACCGCCAAGTCGCCCGCCTCCAAATCGAAAAACAAGGTGGTTGCCGGGTCCAGGCTCCACAGCAGGGTGGTTTTGCCAATGCCCGACTTGCCGAAAATGCACGCCTTGATGCCACGCCGTTCGGCCATGCGTTGGTCAGCGGTAATGATGGGAAGGCCGCTCATAATGCCACCTCCTGTTCGCGCAGAGAGAGTTTGAAAGAGGGCTTGCCCGCCTTCACCGTGCGAGCCGGTTCAAAAACCCGACGGATGCTGTCCGGCCAGGCGGTGTATTTCCGCTCGGAGACATCCAGGCTGACGTCCACGTATTGGCCCGGGTCGTCACCAGCGTCCCGAATGGTCTGGACAATCCCGGCCAGCTTGCCCTGGTCCCAGGAGGGGCGTTTGGGCAAATCCATGGCGACATCCACATCGCCATCCTGGAAACGGATCAGGCCAAAGTCCTTCCCGGTCTCCTGCCGGATGGTGGCGGCTCGGTCGCCGAAGCGGCGAACGAGCACCCCGTCGAGCAGGTCACTGACCAGTTTGGTCTGGCTGACCGCCTCGGCCACCTCCTTCTGGAGACGGGCCAGTTCACTGGCAGGCAGGGCGGCGACATCACCCAGGGGCATTTGTCGCAGTTGATTGAGTGTAATTGGTTGGTCCATCATGTAGCTCCTATGGTTGGTCGATTGACTATTTGGCCCAATCGGGACGAATTAATCCCAGGGGGTTGTCCGGTTTGCTGCACACTTGTTGCTGTGCGGGTTCCTCGCTCCTTTTGTCTGCGGCATTTTTACGTCTGACCTCTTTGATCAAGAACACCAAGTCCGTGAAACGGTTCTCGAACGAATCCAGGGTCTCCCTGTAGAACTCGCCAGAGTTCTCCTCCAGGTTGTCTTGCAGGTCGTTCAACATGGCTTCCAGTGCCAGGCCACGATCACTCTGCCTGGCAGGGTTGGCGTTGATTTCGTCCAACTGGTGGCCGAGGTAGATGCACCGTTCCTCTGCTTCCAGGGCGCGACGTTTCCACTCCTCCACCTCGGCCATGAGACTGGCAGGGGGTGGTACCGGCTCGGAAGGGCGGAACTCCAATTCCTTGATACGTGCCCTGAGAGTGGTACGCTCCTTGTTCAGGGTTCTGATCCGCTCCTTCTGCGCCAACACCTCGCCTGACGCATCTTTGGCCAGCCGTTTCCAATCCACGGAACCATTCGGAACGGCTGGGCCTTCGGTCTCTTCCTCACTGGGCTGACTGGGGATGGTCACCTGTGGACGGCTGGCTTCCTCCTTTTGCCGAACGACCTCTCGAATGCTGCGGGCCTTGCCATCCAGAACCGCCCGCACAGCCGCCTTCTGCTCCGACTCATCCAGGCTGGCGAGCGCATCCAATTCCAGGCTGTTATCAGCGATGCTTGCCACGTCACGGATGGAATCCCGGATCTCCTGGCTGATGTTGTTGGCGCGGCGTACCTCCCGTTGGATGTTGCGCACATTGGCTCCGGTCTTTTGGGCGGTATCTGACGCAAACGACATAATGTCGTTTGCGTCACTGTTGTGTCCCATCAACCGGTTAGTGGCATGCGCCCCAGCCGTACCCTGTTTGGTTTGTGGGTGCTTCGACTCATACAAATACTTGCGCTCAGCCAAATGCTCGGCCCTCTCCAGATGGGTCAGCTCTGCCCGGCACAGGTTCTCGTCGATCTCGGCCAACCGCTGGTCCACATCCGAACCAGTGCCAATGGTGGCGGGGATCTCCGTCTTGCCCAGCTTCTTGTACGCCTCCAACCGATGGTTGCCAGCAATCAGGCGAAACATGCCAGTCTCCCGCCCTTCAGCATCCAATATTGGGCTCACAACGATGGGGTTCATCAGGCCAACCTCCCCGATACTCCCAGCCAACAGATCCACGGCTTCCTGACGAATCTGCCGTAGACGTTTGCCGACCAGGATGTTTTCAATTTGAATCATGTTCATCTTTTTGGTATCCTTTCCGCTTACTGTTCCGGTTGACCCTTGTACGGCGTGCCCTTGATCAGGATCTCCCGTTCCGGGTCGACGACATTGATGCGGGTGATGGAGTTGCCAGAATAGAAGGCATTCCACGCAGCCGCCGTTGCTCTGGCCACATAGGCCGGGGTGACCGTCTTGTTGCCCCGGATGAACGGCCCACGATTGATCCGGGTCAGATCAATGAACTCGTGCAGAATCTTGCGTGGATCGTTGCTGCGCAGTCCGTCGTCCATGGCTACCTGCCGCCAGAACTCCCGCGCCTTCTTCTCCTGGTGGCGGAAGGTGACAAGAGCCACAGAGAGAATGGGAGCCTTCGTCAGTAAGAGCGCATCAATTCCGCTGCCATGAACCGCATCGAAAAAGGCATTGCCTTCCTCCTCCCAGGTCTTGACCTCGGTGAGGACATCCTCCTGGCATCGTTTGTCAGCACGACGGAATCCTCCCTGGATAAACCGCAGCGCAGCTGCTACCTTGGTCGCCTGCCTCAGGGACATGCCGATCTGGTTGTGCAGATCCCTCGCTTTGATGGAATCCATGACGGATCGGGAGAGGTGATTGTCGTGCCGGGAGTAAAGCTCGGCCACCTCGTCCATGGTCTCCGCGACAGAGATCAGCACCGTCAGGGTTGTCGGCACACCCGCTTTTTCGATGGCGGACAGGGTGTGTTGGCCGTTCACCAGAAGCTGCTCATTGCGGTACCGGACAAAATGGATCTGGGTTCCCTGGATAAACCGTCCGGCATTGATCTCCTGCACCAGGGCATCCCGATGACGGGGCCGCATGGACCTCTGGCGGGAAAAAATGTTGTGCTGGAGCCAGTCACCGGCCACCGCCGGGGTGACTTTTACCTGCTTGTTTGAGTGAATCTGAATCATGCTCTGCTCTCCTGTTGACGTGATGTTGTGTTGGGAATCCCCCCAGCCTGCACAGGTTGGGGATGGGTGTGGTCGTTGCGCCGTTGCTCAGCTTCATACCGCTCGATGTCCTCAAGACGGTAGACGACGCCACCTCGGATCTTGAGATAAGGCGGGCCCACACTGATGGAACGCCAACGCTCCAAAGTGCGGGGTGACATATTCCACCTCCGTGAAAGTTCGAGTTGGTTGAGATGACGGATGGTCATGTTTCCCTCCAGGGGGTTGCGGTTAAACGATGGAAATGATCATATCAGCCCCCAGGTGAGGAAACGGTCACCCTGGAAGTGAGGAACCAGGTGAGGAATGCACAAAAACGAAAAAAAGAGGGGGAGCAAATCTGGGCTGAGCGAACAATATCCAGGGGGGTAGGCTGGGAAGGAAAATGAGGGGCATGGGGAACAGATGGTGGCCCCATCGGGTGATAAAATCCTCACAGATGTCCATCCATGGGGGTGATCCTCTTGGGAATCTGCTCGTAACCTGTTGATTCCACGTGTTTCAATGGATCACAGAAACGCGCCCCCCAAAAGGGTAGGTGAGGAGCAGGTGAGGAAGAGGTGAGGAACGCGCCCTCTCAGCAGGCAGGTGAGAACCCACGACCGCCCACCTGTGAGTGAGGAGCAGGTGAGGAAGAGGTAAGGAAGAGGTGAGGAACCGGCGATGCCCCACCACCAGGCAGGTGAGAAGCAGGTGAGGAGCAGGTGAGGAGCAGGTGAGGAGCAGGTGAGGAACCGGCGATGCCCCACCCACCACCAGGCAGGTGAGGAGCAGGTGAGGAAGAGGTGAGGAGCAGGTGAGGAACCGGCGATGCCCCCCCCCCGCCACCAGGCAGGTGAGGAGCAGGTGAGGAACCGGCGATGTCCCCCCGCCACCAGGCAGGTGAGGAACCGGCGATGCCCCACCACCACCAGCCAAGTGAGGAGCAGGTGAGGAACCAGTGAGGAACTACCCACCACCAGGCAGGTGAGGAGCAGGTGAGGAACCGGCGATGCCCCCCCACCAGGCAGGTGAGAAGCAGGTGAGGAGCAGGTGAGGAACCGGCGATGCCCCCCCGCCACCAGGCAGGTGAGGAACCAGTGAGGAACGCGAACACCCAGCCGGGTAGGTGAGGAATGGGTGAAGAGTACCACACACAACAGGGAGGTCGCCCAAAAGTAACCCCCGTCGTGATGTCCCCTGCCGTAATGGCAAAGATCAGACCTTCAACCAGCAGAACCCCCCTCCGTACCCGATCAAATCCGTCCAGTCGGGGTGCCCCTTGAACAACCTCATGAGCTGACCCGCTTTGGAACCAATCATGAACAGCATGCTGTCGGTGCGGATCTTCTCATGGCCCCACTCGTAAGCTTCGACCAGTGCCCCAACCGCCTGTTGTTGTGTGTCTCCCCGGAAGACGAAGATGCGTTCGTTGACCGTGACAGTACTGTAGTTGTTGCTGTAATCAAAGGGAAGATTCCGCCTCCGGCCTCTGATCCTGGTAATCAGTCTGGCCACCGCATCCGTATCAATGCTCGTCATCTCCTTGCTATCCAGCAAAAAATCCTGCAATCGCATCACTTGGTGGTTGCCAGGGAAGGCGACATTGCGGACACTCCAGCGGGAGGTGGTCAATAGCACGCCAGGAGGCTCACCTGTCCGGTCGCGCAAAGCGTCAACCACCTGATCAAAGCCCGGATTGAACCCCATGCGCCGGGCAAAGAACAGACCGCACCGCCTCTTCCCAATCCATGGATTTCCAACATGCCAAAGCACATCTGGCACAAGCACCTTGGGCTTGGTTTGCACCGGCAGGCCAAACTGATCGGAAATCCACCCGAACAGCCAGTCCATATCCAGATCCCAAGACATCATGTCCTCCTTGGGAACAGTCGCCCACCCACGCGCACCCAGACTGAAATAGCGATGTTCTCCGGTGGCGGCATCAAATTCTGGCTCCACGTAATGCAGATCATCGCTGTAACGATCTGGCACCCAGGTCTGCATCGGTCCCTGACGCAAAGCACCGAGTTGGATTGCAGCCGCGCCCTCCTTTGGAAAGAAGTCGCTTATCTTCTCGCCGCCGGTTCGTGGGGTGACCGCCTCGCACATTTCGGCCAGCAATTCCATCACTTCCTTGGATACACGCTGTCCCATGGTTACACCTCCCGCACCAATCCCCAACGGGGGAGGTACTTCCCGCAGATAAGACGTTCCTTTTTCGTCTTGTTCTTCAAATTACACCCATTGGGCAGGGAGAGTTCAACCTGTACCACATTGCCCCGCCCAGCACCTCCGTTTGGGTAAAATTGAACAGACAGCGTCACCTTCTGAATACGAAAACCGCCGGTCAGGGGGTTATGTTCCCGGAACCACTCAAAGAGCCGTTCGTACAGGCTTCTCCCCGTCTGCCGGTCCGCCTCAATCGTCATTAATTCCGCACCACCAACCATCGGTTTCAAGGACAGCGTTATCACCTCCACCGCCTTGATGCCATCCCCAGGGTCTGTTGGGAAAGGGTGGATGGTCGTCAGAGAACGCAGGTCGTATTCCCTCAATGGCACTCGTTTGCCGACGATCTTATGGCGCAACAGGGTATCAGAAAAAGCATTGGCCATCTCTTCCCGGCTTGCCCGCTCCTGGGCGATAACCTCAATGGCACCGGTATCGGCATCATATGTAAGGGAAAATTCATGCACGGGCCGCAAGTGCCGCCGGGTCAGGTCCAGATCGTCATTCTCGAACTCTGTGATACTATCAGGCAGGCCTTCCCGATAAACCACCAGCTGTACCAAGCGGGTTTCTCGGCCATCAATTTCAACCCGAACCCGATCATACACCTCCACCTTGACTTTGGATGTGCGAAACCAAGTCCGGACACGTTCGGCAAACTCGCGACGGTGATCGGGTGCCTCGCTGACAGGCAATCCTCGCTGCCCCACAAAGCTATCCCACATCCGCCCCAGGCGATAATTGTCAGCATATCGGATCTCCTCAGCCCGACGAAAGGCGTTGGGTTCGTGAAGGTACAGCCAGACACTCCGGGCAATAGCATTTTCCTGCGCAGCGAAACTCTTGTAGTCAGAGACAGTTGACTGCATGGCCTCCTGTCCCAAATTGTCGGTCATTTCAACAAACCGGTCAGCGTCGCTCCCCATCACCCCCAACGTCATGTTGTCCAATTGGCCGATCCATTCCAGCATCCTCGGCATTCTGGCGCGCACCGCATCTTTGGGGAATGGTGATGCCGTCTCAAAGTCCACACCAATGCCACGCAAGAATGCCTCAATCATCTGATCCGGAAGGTGCCGGATAATCTTGACGATGGCCGGGTGCATGGGAAGGGTTGCAGCAGATGGCTCGACAGGAAACAATTCAGGAACATTGACTTGCGCTTTCATCTCGATCCCCACAGGATAATGGATTAGCTTATTTTCTTACCTGCGCAAAAGCGTATCACGGCCCGGAAAACGGCGTCAATAAAATTTTGCAGATTTGCGAATTTAATTATTATCGAAATTTACTCGAAGTAGGAGATCTCCATTTCAAATTCCAGCAGGCATTTGAGCTTGAGTAGGCGGACCCGGGCGGCCTCCTCGGAAACAAGGAACCGCTCCATAACCACCCGGATGATTTCTCTGGCCTGTTCGGACTCAACGTGGAGGGAAATTGAAGAAGGCACGTCATGCGCTTCCCGAAAGTTCCCAACAATCGAATGGATTTGACTGACAGGCATGAGAATGGCCCCACATGCATAGCCCGCTTGCCATTCCATCCAGTCACAAGTGCCCTCCCCCAGAATGGTGGACCTCTTGCAGATGGCTGCGTACTGCGGTTCGTCCGTATGAGACAGCCTGTCGAGAAAATACTTCCTGTCCCAAAGTTGGCGGTGCAAATAGACATGGCCAAACTCGTGAGCCAGGGTGGTGCGGAAACGGTTCTCCATGCGGGGATCGTCGGACACATCTCTGGAAATAAGGACATGGGGTCCGCCGTCCGGGGGAAACACCGTCAATCCACACACGTCCCTGCCATAGCGCGAAAGGTCGGCATAAGTGTCCAGATCGTCAGAATCCTCCTCGATCAGTAGAACCAAGTCATTGGTAGAAATTGGGAATTGAGCCTCCCCATGACGTCGGTACAGAAATGCGCAGATGAGTGCCTCAAATTCCTGATCCAGTTCCATTTGGGTGTAGTGCGGGCGCAGCCCAAACCGGCCAGTGTTGTCAGGCACCATCTTCATAGTGATTACCCCCCCCCCATCAGTCCCTGGTGATACTACGACGAAAATTGGCAAATCCCTCCACGATCTGTTCCCGATTACCAACATTTTCCCGGAGATCATTGGGTATCTTCCCGGCCAGCACAAACAAATAACCCTCATCCTCCCCCAGTGCCTTGGCAAATTGCCGGATCAGGTGATCGGACGTTGGACTGCGCCGGTCATGTTCGATGTCGTTCAAGTATGGTGGTTGAATAGGGCCAAGATTATCCTCTTTCTGGATCATGGCGGCCAGATCCCTCTGGGTTATCCCCTTGGCCCTCCGGGCCAGGACAATGGCCCGACCGAATGTGATTGGTTTTTCTGCCATCTGCTTTTCCTCGTTTGTGTGTTCGCTTGTACGTTGGACATGCTTGTTCGCGAACGGACGAATCACTTTTACCATACGCAGAATCGCGAAACAAAGAAAAAATGCTGCGTCACCAAAAAATACCTGGATGGCCGATCACCCCCGCCTGTGCAATTTTCGCTTTCCTACGCGCAACCATATTTGTTTTCGCCTTTGCACGACAACAAATTGTTTTTATTGATTGTTTTCTGAAAAAGAGCTTATCTTCCTCCCCAAGCACAAATCCAAAACTGCTCACCCCGAGGAAGCCACCACCCATGATCACCACCCACCCCGTCATGCACTACCGCTCCAACGGAGCCAACCCCAGACTCCTCCCCCCCGACGCCCGCCTCACCGAGGCCGCCCGTCTCCTCGCCACCGCCATCCTGCGCCTGAAAAAAAAGCGAAAAACAGAGAATTTTCACCTGGATAACTCGCCCAACCAATGCCCTCATGTGTCTGACAGAATTCAACCTTTTGGAGAACGGCCATGAAAGCAAACGTGAAAACACTCA
>JAMOAX010000234.1:0-2994 GCA_039908555.1 Magnetococcus sp. DMHC-8 | reverse complement strand
AAAGCCGCAGCCGCTTTTTGCTGCGGCGCCCTCAGCATGCGCCGCAGGCGAGCCGGCGATTATCGAGAGTTTCAAGAAAGCCGCAGCCGCTTTTTGCTGCGGCGCCCTCGGCATGCGCCGCAGGCGAGCCGGCGAGCATCGAGACCGTTTTGTTGTCCCACTGGTCAGCGTGCCACCATGGGTCCCATGGGTCGGCCACCCAGGATGTGGCAATGGAGGTGAAACACCTCCTGTCCGCCGTGGGCGTTGGTATTGATGATGGTGCGGTAGCCTGTTTCGTGCACGCCCAGCAGGCGGGCCACCTGGGCGGTGCGTTCCAGCAGATGGCCCATCTCATCCCGGTCCGCCGTGGTCAGCGCCTCCAGGGAGGCGATGTGGCGTTTGGGGATGACCAGGACGTGCACCGGTGCCTGGGGAGCGATGTCGGCAAAAGCCAGGACTTTTTCATCTTCGTACATTTTGTTGGCCGGGATGGTTCCGGCGACTATCTTGCAGAAAAGGCACGCTGCGGACATGGCGGTTCTCCTGGAAAGGCAAGCGGTGGCAAGGGTGGCCGGAGCGGGCCTGTAAGCCGGGTTCTGTGTCCCGGTGTCTTGCCGACGCCGGGCTGGCGATCATTCCTCTAGATTGCCCGTTACCGGGCAACTCAAGCGACCGACCCGGGGACTGGACGGACCGTCTTTGACGTCCCCCTATTTGGTCTTGCTCCGGATGGGGTTTTCCCTGCCACTGCCGTTACCGGCAGCGCGGTGCGCTCTTGCCGCACCGTTTCGCCCTTACCAGCAATGGCGGACGCCCTGACGGGCGCCGGTAACCATCCGGCTGGCGGTTTGTTTTCTGTGGCACTGTCCCTGGGGTCGCCCCCGCCGGGTGTTACCCGGCATCCTGTCCTGTGGAGCCCGGACTTTCCTCCCGTCTGCCTGCGCAAACCAGCGATCGCCCAGCCCGCTCCGGCCTGTTGTGGTCCCAAGCCTGCCGGGCCAGTCTGGAACGGATGGGGTTTGCATGTCAAGCCCTGCGCTTGCGTTGTTGGCTCAGCCGGGCTCTTGCCACCGGTCGGGGAAATGGAATAGGATGAGGATGGTTGAAGGTTTGGGGGAACTGGCGCCGCATCGGTCCGATTGGGTGTGCCTGTTGGCCTCCCGATCTCCTGCCATTGCCGTGAAGAGTCATCGACATGGGTCTGTTTGTTCACCGCGGTATGGTTTGTCCGCCGCTTGCCGCGTTCCTGGCGGTGCTGTTGCTGGGTGGATGTACGTTCATCGCGCCCGGTCCATCTCCTGTCGTTGCCATGCCGGCGGATGTCTGGCAGGCTCCGTTGCCCCATGAGGGTTCAGAGGTCAAGCTGACCGATTGGTGGGGGCAGTTTGACGATCCCGTCCTGCTCCAACTGGTGACGACCGCTGCGGCCACCCATCCCAATCTGCAACGGGCCCTGGCTGCCATCCAGGAGGCCCGCGCCGCGCTGGGGGTGCGGCAGGCGGATGGTCAACCCAAGGCGGATCTGACTGCCACCAATCTGCGCACCGGCAACCGCACCGGTCCGACCCCGGCCACTGCTGCCAGCATCCTGCCGGAGGCCACGGTCTACACCGCCACCGGAGATGCCAAATGGGAGCTTGATCTGTTTGGCGGTATCCGGCAGGCCGAGCTGGCGGCCACCGCCCGTCTGGCGGGGCGCGCCCACAACTGGCACGAGGCCCGTATCACCCTGGCCGCCGAGGTGGCGGGCCGGTATGTCAACCATCGTGCCTGTCGCCAACTGCACGCCATCCAGGCCCGGGAGGTTGCCTCCCGGCAGACCACGCTCCGTTTGACCGGTCTGGCCGTCGAGGCCGGGTTGCAGGCTCCCCTGGACCGACATCTGGCCGAGGCCCGTCTGTCTGAAACCGTGGCGGCCCTGACCGCCCAGGAGGCCCTTTGTGACACGGCCGTCAAGGCGCTGGTCTCCTTGACCGGTCTGACCGAGTCCATCCTGCGGCTGTTGCTGGCGGATGAGCGGGCAGGCATACCGCGTCCGGCTGCCTTCACGGTGACTACTCTGCCTGCCGATTTGCTGGCACAGCGACCCGATCTGGCCGCGCTGGAACGGGATCTGGTCGCCGCCGGTGCCGATCTGGGGGTTGCCGAGGCCAATCGCTGGCCCCGTCTGACCCTGTTGGGCAACATAACCCTCAGTGCCCGGTACATGACCCATGCCGCCATGACCACCCAACCCTGGTCGTTGGGCCCCTCTCTGGCTCTGCCGTTGCTGGATGGGGGGGCCCGCCGTGCCCGGGTCGACGAGGCCCAGGCCCGTTACGAGCAGGCCCAGGCCCGTTACCTGGGCGCCGTGCGCACGGCCGTGGAGGAGGTGGAGACGGCCCTGGTCAACCTGGACAGCATCAGACGGCGGGTTGACGAGGCCCATGCGGTCACCGCGCATCAGGCGGCCCATTATCAGACCACTGCCGGGCTGTGGCGCGCCGGTGGTGCCAGCCTGTTGGCGTTGGAGGAGAGTCAGCGGGCTGCCCTCAATGCCGAACGGGCCGAGACGGTCCTGCAACGTGAGCAGGTGCAGGCCTGGATCACCCTCTACAAGGCGTTGGGTGGCGGCTGGCAGGGAGCTTGATCATCACCATGTCGGGATTGCGGGTCCAGGGGGGTCACCCCCCTGGCGGGTCCAGGGCAGCGCCCTGGGACTTTGCTGTTGCTGTTGACTTTCAAAAGAGCCGCAGCCGCTTTTTGCTGCGGCCCTTGCAACAAGCGCCGCAGGCAAGGCCCCGGAATTTTGCTGTTGCTTTTCAAAAGGGCCGCAGCCGGTTTTTGCTGCGGCCTTTGGGCCTTGATTATCGTTTCGGCCGACAGGGCATCAAAACGTGTCAGCCCGCCTGCGGCGCATATTCAGGACGCTGAAGCAAAACCGGCTTCAGCTTTCCTTTAAAATCAACAGCAACAGCAAAATCCCAGGGCTCTGCCCTGGACCCGCCAGGGGGATAATCCCCCTGGACCCCT
>JAMOAX010000070.1:0-15509 GCA_039908555.1 Magnetococcus sp. DMHC-8 | reverse complement strand
TTTTTGCTGCGGCGCCCTCAACATGCGCCGCAGGCAATCTGGCGATTCTGGAGAAGCTTTTTAAAGTCAACAGCAAGATCCCAGGGCGCTGCCCTGGACCCGCCAGGGGCTTTGCCCCTGGACCCCACCAGGGGGATAATCCCCCTGGACCCGTAACAGTCACAAAGATTTGGTGAGAATGGGATGTTGGCTGGCATGGTTGATGACAAGGGTTCACCGTTTCTGGATACCATATTGCGTCTGGACGCCCAGGGGGACGTGGCCGGACTGCTGCAGTATGTGAACACCAGGCCCTTTGAGATCAACGAACTGCTGGCGGTCACCTACCACCTGCTGACCCGGGCCCGCCTGCTGTTTGCCTTTGTACTGGCCATGCTGATGGACCGGAACGGTCAGCAACATTGGGTGATCTCCCTGGCCCTGGGTTTCGGCGGTCTGCTGTTCAACAGGCCGGATACAGAGGCCACAGGGCTGGCCCGCCTGGCGGCACAGGTGGATGCCCTGTCCCGCAAACAACAGTCACAAATCCACCGGTTGATCGTCAATCCCGTGCTGCAGCAGTTGATCAAGGCGGACAAACAGCGATCATTGAGCACGGATGAGCTGCTGCGGTTGCTGGAAATTTGCAAGGCGGTCATTCCCCGTTTTCGGACCGCGTTTGACTGGCAGGCGCCGGTGCCTGTCCTGTCGCTGGACGGGCTGCGGCAACGGGGACGGGACCAGGCCCATCTTTTTGCCTATCCGCTGCCGGAGGCCGGCCTGCCGCGCAAGAAACGTCATGTTATTATTTTTATGAAAGATTTTTATATTGCCCACCGGCTGGCGACGGCCATGGAGCGGTATGGCTGGGGGGTGGCCCTGCATGCCACACCCACCTGGTCCATCGATGCGGAGGCCGATGGTCGCACCGTGCTGGCGCTGTGCCGGCAACACGAGACCGACCTGGTGGTCCTGTATCTGAATCAGGTGGCATCGGGTCAACCGGCGCTGCATGATCTGCTGGAGCGGTTGCGTCAGGAGAGGCCCGCCTTGAAGCTGGTGGCGGTCAGTTGCGACTCCTGGTCGGTCCGGGAGGGCTTGCTGGATGAGGAACCCGACACCCCGTTTGCCCCCTCTTTCCGGCGCCTGATTGATCTGCTGGATGGGGTCTGGGTTTCCGATTCTCCTTCCCTCTCCACCTGGAACACGCCGCTGTTTGCCGGCAAGGTGTTGCATGTGCATCTGCCCCATGCCTGCGCGCCGGCCCCGACGGTGGCGCCGCTGGCGGACCGGATGCTCTTTATCGGCACCAAAATGGACTACCTTTCCTGGTTTCGGCCATTCTGGCTGCTGGCTGCGGAGCGGCTCGGCCTGCCCATCGAGCAGCAGGCCCACCTGTTTCCCTATGATCTGGGGGTCGTGCCGACCGGGACCGATTCGCTGGATTGTTATGCACGCCACATGCAGTGGATTCAGGATGCGACCTGTTGCCTGCATTTTACGATGAAACATCAGGATTTGCGCTGTATCGTCACCCATCGCAGTTTTGAGGCCCTGCTCAGCGGAGCGCTGCTGGTCCAGGAGCGGGCACCGGACATGCATCGGTTTTTCATTCCCGGGGAGCACTATCTGGAGTTTGCTTCCCTGGCGGAATTGTCGGCGATTGCCCGTTTCATGACGGAGCGACGGGAGGAGGCGGAAGAGATCCGCCGCTGCGGCAGCGCCTTTGCCCGGGAACACTACAGTGACGACAAGTTGCTCGGCTATCTGGAAAAATTTTTATGGCCCTGACGGGTGACGGGCCCAACGAACCAGCGACGGAGGAGAGTGCGTGGCCAGTTCAGCAAACACTTTGGCAGGATTGTTGGCAGAGATCGAGCGGCACGATTTGTCCTACTATGCGACGGTCAATGGCGGTCTGCTCAACCAGATTCCCGTGACGGCGAGGCGGATACTGGATATCGGCTGTGGCGTGGGCGCTCTGGGATACATGGCGAAGCAGCGCCATCCCGATGTGTACTATTGCGGCGTCGAACTCCATCCGGAAGCGGCCCGGGTGGCCGGGACCCATCTGGATGAGGCCCATTGTGCCAATATTGAATCGGCCGACCTGCCGTTGGCCAAGGGGTTTTTTGACTGCATCGTGTTCGGCGACGTGCTGGAACATTTGTACCATCCCCTGGAGACCCTCCGGCGCCTGAAGGAAAACCTGACGGCGGATGGCTGCGTCGTCTGTTGCATTCCCAACATTCAGCATATCAGTTTCATCGAATCCCTGTTGTGCGGGGATTTTCAGTATCAGGATGCGGGCCTGCTGGACCGGACCCACATTCGTTTTTTTACCTATGCCAGTTTTATCAAGCTGTTGCTGGATGCGGGCCTGGTACCGAAAATTGTCAGTCAGATCGCCTTGCCGGATGCCAACGCGGGTTTGCTGGCCGCTTTGCAGGGAGCGGCAGGGTATCTGCAGCAGGATGGGCAGCGTTTTGCGCGTGCCCTTTCCACCTTCCAATACATTTTTCATGGCACCCACTATGCGCCCCGCGCCGGGGTTTTGCCCCCGCCTTTTCCCATCAGTTTTGTCGTGCCGACCAACAATGAGCGGATTTTGAAAGAGTATCTGCTCAGTTCGCCGGTGTTGCAGGGCCAACATCCCCACCAGTTGATTTTGCTGAAAGAGCAGCGTTCCATGGCGGAGGCGCTGGTTCAGGGGGTCGGGCAGGCCGTGCATGATTTTGTGGTGGTGGTGCATCAGGATGTCTATCTGCCGGCGCAGTGGGATGCCCTGTTCTGCCGGCAGGTGTTGCAGGCGGAGGCGACGCGGGATGATATCGGGCTGTTCGGGGTGTACGGGGCCAGCAACCATGCTGGCCAGATCGTCCCCCGGGGCTCGCTGGTTGACCGGCAGGATGCCCGCCTGCACGGTGAAGCGTGTCCGGTACCGGTGGGATCGGTGGATGATTGTCTGATCGGTTTCAGGAAGGCCCGCCGGCCGGAACCGGACCCGGCGTGCGGATTTTATCTGTACGGCACCGACCTGTTGTGTGCCGGTCTGGCACAGGGGCGGGTGGCTGTGGTGGTGGAGGCGCTTTGCTATCACAATCCGGGGCTGGGAGCGGGCGGTCCGCCGCCGGCCTGGCAGGTCTCGGCGCGTCACCTGGCGACCAAGTGGCCACACTATTTGCCGGCCGGAGTCCTGACGGTGCTGGACACCTGCCTGGTCTGATGCGGGTGGCTCCAGGAACCTTGACAGGTATTGCGGGTCCAGGGGGGTCACCCCCCTGGCGGGTCCAGGGCAGCGCCCTGGGACTTTGCCGTTGCCGTTGTTTTTGCTTTTCAAAGCAGCCGCAGCGGTGTTTGCTGCGGCGTTTTTCAGCATGCGCCGCAGGCAAGCGGGCGGTATCCGACACTCTGGTTTGACGAAACGATGAGCAGGGCCGTTTTGTATTTTACATTGCACTTTTTCCAGGAGATCGACCGGTGTCTGCCGAACCCAATCTGACCCTGCATTACAATGCCAATCTGCTCAACCTGATTCCCGTCTCGGCCACCCGGGTGCTCGACATCGGGTGCGGCACCGGGGCCCTGGGCAACCGGGTGAAGGCCCGCAATCCGGCGGTCGTGTATTATGGCGTCGAGATCGAGCCTGCCGCAGCCCGCATCGCGGCCAACCACATGGACCATGTCCTGTGCGCCAATATTGAAACGGACGAATTGCCGTTCGACAAGGCCATGTTTGACTGCATGGTCTTTGGTGACGTGCTGGAACATCTTTACTGGCCGGTCCGGGCCCTGGAAAAGCTGAAACCCCATCTGCAACCGGGTGGGCACATGTTGTGCTGCATTCCCAACGCCCAGAATCACCAGATCCTGGAGGCCCTGTTGTGCGGCGATTTCCAGTATCAGGCCGGTGGTCTGCTGGACCGGACCCACATTCGTTTTTTCACCTATGCCAATGCCATCAAGATGTTGCTGGATGCCGCTCTGGTGCCGGAGTTGCTGGGTTTTGTGCCGGACCCGTCCGGCATGGCCGGTGATCCGGCCTTTGCCCGTTTTACCCCGGAGCGGCGGGAGGGGATACTCCAGGCCCTGGCGGGTTGTCTGACCTATCTGCAGCAGGACCCGTGGCGGTTCAACCGTTATCTGTCCACCTTTCAGTTCATGTTCCGGGCCACGCCGAATGCAGCCCATGACCAGCCGTTGCCGCCGCCTTTTCCCATCAGTTTTGTCGTGCCGATGCACAACAGCCGGGTCGTGGGGGACTATCTGCTCAGTTCGCCGATCTTCCAGGGGGCGCACCCGCACCAGTTGATCGTGCTGGAAAACCAGACCTCGGCTGCCCAGGCGGTGGCCACCGGTCTGGCGCAGGCCGTGCATGATCATGTGGTGTATGTTCAACAGGATGTCTATCTGCCCAGTCGCTGGGATGCCATGTATTGTCAGCAGGTACGGCAGGCGGAGGCCGGGTTGGGCCGGGTCGGTCTGCTGGGCATTGCGGGTGCCACGCTCCGGGATGGTCAGGCCGTGTACAGTGGTGGTCTGGTGGATCGGCACATGACGCGCATCCATGCCGGGCCGTTGCCGGCCCGGGTGGATACCCTGGAAGATTGTCTGTTCGGATTCCGGAAAAGCGATTTTCCCGGCATGGACCCGGCCCTGGGCTATCATCTGCATGCCACCGATCTGGCCTGCACCTGTCGGGCACGCGGTCTGGAGGTGGTGGTGGTGGAGGCGTTGTGTTACCACAATTCGGAACGGGGACCGGGCGAACCGCCGGAGTTCATGGCCTCGGCCCGCCATCTGGCCGCCAAATGGCGAGACAGCCTGCCCCTGGCCACACCCAGATTGTTGATTCCGGCCAGTTGAACCGTACCCATTTCGGGATACGTAGTTATCGCGGGTCCAGGGGGGTCACCCCCCTGGACCCGCAATCGATGATCGGGATCAGGCCGGGCCGCACTCCCGGACCGCCGCCGGCACCCGGTCGGCAAATCGGGCGAAATTGTCCCTGAACTGTCCCGCCAGCTCCCGGGCCTTGGCATCGTAGGCGGACGGGTCCTTCCAGGTCTCCCGGGGATTGAGACGGGCCTTGTCCACCCCCGGCACACTCTTCGGCACCCGCAGGCCGAACACGGGATCGGTACGGGTTTTGGCCTCGTTCAGATCATTGGCCAGGATACGGTCGATGATGGCACGGGTTTCGCTGATCGGCATGCGCTCCCCCTCCCCGTAGGGACCGCCACTCCAGCCGGTGTTGACCAGCCAGCAGCGGGCATGGGTCTCGGCCAGCCTCTCCCCGAGCATGGCGGCATACCGCACCGGGTCCAACGCCATGAAGGGTTCGCCAAAACAGGCGGAAAAGGTGGCCTGGGGAGTGGTCAGTCCCACCTCGGTGCCCGCCAGCTTGGCGGTGTAACCGGACAGGAAATGATACATGGCCTGCTCGGCGGAAAGCTGTGCCACCGGCGGCAGGACACCGAAGGCGTCGGCCGCCAGCAGAATGACATGCCGGGGATGTCCCCCCATGCTGGTGGCCTGGATGTTGGCAAGAGAGGCCAACGGATAGGCCGCCCGGGTGTTTTCGGTAAAGAGCGCATCATACAAATCCACCCGCCGGGAGACCGGGTCCATCACCACGTTTTCCAGCACCGTGCCAAAACGGCGGGTGCAGGCCCAGATTTCCGGTTCCGCATGGGGCGAGAGGTTGATGACCTTGGCATAACACCCCCCCTCGAAATTGAAAATGCCCCGGTTGGACCAGCCGTGTTCATCATCGCCGATCATGCGCCGCCGGGGGTCGGTAGACAGGGTGGTCTTGCCCGTGCCGGACAGGCCAAAAAAGATGGCACAATCATTGTCGACGCCAATGTTGGCACTGCAATGCATGGGCAACACCCCCATCTGGGGCATGAGCAGGTTCATGACCGTGAAGACGGATTTTTTGATCTCACCCGCATAACCGGTGCCGCCGATCAGGATTTCCCGACGCCCCGGATGGAGAATGATGAAAGCCTCGGAACGGGTGCCGTCACTCTCCGGATGGGCCTTGAAACCGGGCACGGCGATGACGGTATAATCCGGTTCCTGAATGACATTGTTAAAGGTGCGGGGATGGATGAAGAGGCTGCGGGCGAAGATGGCCTGCCAGGCCCATTGGGTGATCACCCGAATCCGTTGCTGGTAGTGGGGATCGGCCCCCACCCGGCATTCCTGGATGAAGATGTCCCGCTCCTGCAGAAAGGCCAGCACCCGACGGCGCAACCGTTCGTACTGTTCCGGGTCAAACGGGCGATTGGTCCGTCCCCAGGCGATCTCTTCCTGACTGGAGGGCTCCGTCACGATAAACTTGTCATTGGCCGACCGACCGGTATAGAGACCGGTCGCCACCACCAGCGCCCCTCCCACCGCCAGGCGTCCTTCGTTGCGGTGGATGACCAGTTCCATCAACTCCGACGCGGAATAATCCAGGTGAATGTTGCCCACATTGTCCAGACCCTGCCCGGCCAACGCCTGGCGAATGGTCTCGGAGCGTTGTTCCCGAAGCGCGGTGGCAATCATGCGGATTCCTTTGATCCGCTGAGGGCCGCGTCCGGCGGTTTGGCGGTCAGCATGGTTTTGGGCAGTCCGCTGTCCCACAGCCCATCCGGTCGGGTCGGTCGCCGGGTCGCGCGCCATCCCTGTTCTCCCACCAGCGGGACAAAGCGACAGCTCTCCAGAACCTCGCGGCGGATGGCCTCCTCTCCTTCACGCACGATGCGGATCAACTGTTGAGCCTGCGCGTCCCCTTCCGGAATCAGCAGGGCGCCGCCGATGGCCAACTGGCTGGTCAAACGTTCCGGGATGACGGGAGTGCCGGCCGCCACCAGGATGCGGTCGAAACAGCGGGACTCCGGCCAGCCCAGGCTGCCGTCGCCAATCCGGTAGATGACATTGTGGAAACCCAGATGACGCAGCCGCTGGCGGGCCACCTCGGCCAGCCCGGCAATCCGTTCGATGGTGAACACCCGGTGACACAGGCCGGCCAGCACCGCCGTCTGATAGCCCGAACCCGTACCGATCTCCAGCACCTCCTCGGTACCGGTAAGGGCCAACGCCTCGGTCATGCGGGCCACGGTATAGGGCTGGGAGAGGGTTTGACCCTTGCCGATGGGCAGGGCGGCCCCGCTGTAGGCCAGCCCGGCCAACGCTTCGTCCACAAACAGATGACGGGGCACGTTGCCCATCACCTTCAGGACACGCGGATCACGGATGCGCTGATCGAGCAACTGCTCCTGCACCATTTTTTTTCTGGCGCGCTGGTAAACCAGGGCATGCGGAGAAGGCAACATGACAGACAACGGATCATCCCGAATGGACAAAAAAAACCACACGGCCCGGCCATCGGGCCGGGCCGCCTCCGTACGACAACCCGCATCCTGTCACCCGGAACCCGGGGTTATGATGCCTGGCTCTCCCCCTCCCGGACCCGTTCCCGCAAAATTTGACTGGGCTTGAAGGTCAACACCTTGCGGGCGGTGATCTCAATCTCTTCGCCGGTCTTGGGATTGCGACCCCGCCGGGGCACCTTGTTGCGAATGTTAAAGTTGCCAAAACGGGAAATCTTGACGGACTCTCCATTCTCCAGCTTGACACGGATGGTTTCAAACACCGTATCCACGATGATGGCGGCCTCTTTCTTGGCAACGCCGATTTCCCGATAGACGGCTTCCACAATATCTGCCTTGGTCATTGACTGATCCATACCATTCAACCCGCTTTCTGGCAACGGCGGGCCGCTCCCTTGTTACCCGGATAAGAGTCCATGAAAAAAACAACTTGAACTCCATTGATAACGGATCCCGCCGGTCATGTCAATATGATGATGCACCGGGATACTTGTTTTGATTCGATTTTTGCTTTGCACCGGCCAGGAGCCGTATTTTTACTCTGGCGAGAATAAATTAAGCAATTTTTATACCATGCTGCCAAGCGCGGTTGCCCGATTTCGCCAGGCTGCCTGGAAAGACAACAGCAAAATCAACTCCCGCCAGACTGCCTGCGGCGCATGCTGAAAAGCGCCGAAGCAAAAAGCGCTTCGGCTTCATGGAAAGGCACTCAATGCCGCCAGACTGCCTGCGGCGCATGCTGAAAAGCGCCGAAGCAAAAAGCGCTTCGGCTTCATGGAAAAGAAACAGCAAAATCAACAGCAAAGTCCCAGGGCGCTGCCCTGGACCCGCCAGGGGGGTGACCCCCCTGGACCCGCAACAGTTTGTTGATCAATCCGGCTGGAATGACAGGCCGGCATATTGTTGCAAATAGCCGCAAAACAGGGGGTGGATGCGGCGGGGCACGGAAAAACAGGCCCCCGCTTGCCCGGGAAGGTGGGGTTCGGGATGGACACCGAAGCTGCCGAAAGTGTCGAGCAGATCGTGGAGCAGGGTGTGGAGCGGGCAAAGCAGGCGCACCCGATCGGTTTCCCGGCCGAGTTCGTCCGCCGACAGACCCAGGTGGTCAAGCAGTTGCCTGATCTCCCGGGTGGTGGGTTTCAGGAGGCCCAGCCGGGTGGAGAGCAGGTGCGGCAGGTCCAGCCGGGCGAACACCTCGGGCAGGGCGAGTTGCCGGTCACGCACGGCCTGGAGGAGCTGCCGGGTCTGCTCCTCTGTTTGTTGATGGCGTTTGGCCCGGGCACGACGCTGATGCTCGACCTCCGACCGCTCCAGGGTGAGAGCCATGGCCTCCTGGACAACGGGCTGATCGGAGGTGACCTCGCCCCGCACAAACAGCGGGTGCCGCAACAGGGCCAGGACGAAAGCCTGGTTGGTTTGCAGGCCGGTGACCTGCAGGGTTTCGACGGCAGAGATGAGGCGACGCCGGGCGGCCTCCCGGTCAACCCCCCGGGCCACCAGCTGGATCACCATGGAATCATACTGTTTGTTGGGCATGTGCACCACCTGCCGGCCATGACCACCCTGCAGACGCTGGTCCATGTAGACGGTGATATCCCGCCCGGCAGGCAGTTCCAGGGCATGGATGGGCTGACCGGACTCCGGGACGGTGACGATGTCAACGCCCATGGTTTTTTTGAAAGCCTCCCGTTCGGCGGTGGAGAGAAAACGCTCGAAGCAAATGCGGGCCTCCATGGTATGGCCGCCCCGGCCCTCTGCATCGAGTTGTTCTTGTGATTTCAGCCGTTTGCCTTCGGCAATATCCCATTGGGTCTGAATGAACTGGATGCCACCCTGGTGGCCGGAGACAGGATGTTCGACCTGGATGCGGGTATTGACCTCCAGGAAATAGAACCGTTTTGCCGTTGGCAGATACATCATTTCGAAGGTGGCCAGCCCCTCGTAGGGGTGGCCCAGTTTTTCTTCGCCCTTTTTGAAAAAAGCGGTGATGTTGTCCCGCAGGAACTGCACCTGGGCCGGGCTGATGCCGATGGCGATCTCTTCGATAATTTTTTGTTTGCCCCGCTGGAGGGTGCAGTCGCGCATGGGTCCGAAGCGAATGTTGCCCTCTTTGTCCACCATGACCTGCATTTCGATGTGGCGGTTGGAAACGATGAATTCATTGATGATGAACGCAGGATGACGGGCGGCGAACTGTTCGAAGAGGGTCACGAACTCCTCTTCCGAGACGGTGGCGTCCACCTCCAGTTGCCCTTTGCCGCCCCCGCCGAAGCAATCCTTGAACAGGAAGCGCTGGACGGTGGTCCGATGTTGACGGAAAAAGGCGCGGGCCTCTTCCTTGTCCTTGATGTCGCCGGCGCTGATGGGCAGGGGGATGGCGGTCTCCTGGCAGAAGCGGTTGGCCTCTTTTTTGTTGCCCAGCAGTTCGATCCAGGCATGGGAGGGGGCCAGCACCTTGAAATAACGACCGACCGCCTCATTCCACTCCGGGTCTTCCGAATTGAAGCCGTAGCCGGGATGGATGGCCACGGTTTCGGGGGGGATATGCAGGGCTTCGATCATCTCCCTGATCCGGGCGATGACCTGGATGTCGGCGCGCTCTTCGCCCTTGTGCCGGGTATCCTTGTAGGTCTGGATGGGCAGGACGATGTCGCCGGCCCGGGTGTCCAGCAGGTGGTCGAAATAGGGGAGGTCTGCCGGTTCCCAGAGGACAAAGACCTTTTTGCCCGCCTTGTGGGCCTCCCGGATGATCATGGAGGCGATGATGCCCCGATTGGCGATCAGGATATAGTCGAAGCGGTCCGGTGGATCACGCCGGGTGCCGGGCCGGGTCAGGGCCTGGGTGCAGGCGGAGACGAGGGGCGGTTCGGGCGCGCCATCCGCCGCCGGCGCGGTCAGCCAGAGGGGCAGGTAACGGGTGGCGGCGGCGCGGATGGCGGATAGGGAGATCATCGGTGATGTGCCTGCCTTGTGCATCAGTCGGTCTTGCTGCTGCTGTCGACCAGGGCGGTGGAGGTCCGGTCCAGGTGTTCGATCAAAATACCAATCAATTCATCCTTGAACTGGAGCTGGATGGCAAACTCCATCTCTTCCAGGGCGGCTCTGTCGATGGCGAAGCAGGTGGTCTCTTCGTTGGCGATAATATTGGAGGTCCTGGCGCGGTCGGTCAGAAAGGAGATTTCACCGATGACCGACCCGGTCGGCAGGGTCAGCAGGGTCCGGCCGGGCAGGCTGTCCCGGGTGACGATGACCGAGCCCCTGACGACAATGAACAGGGTACTGTCCACGCTCCCTTCCCGGATCAGGCAGTCTCCCCGTTTGAAATGGACGAAAAAGGAGGCCGATTCCGCCAGCATGCGCTTGTGTTCCGGGCTGAAACGACGGAAAAACGGAATTTTCTCAATCAATTTTAAAAACAGCATGGCCGCGATTCCCCCCTGCGGGCGTTCCCGATCTGTTGACCCCGTGTCCCATCCTGCGCGGTAATCTAGCCCGGCGTCGGCCAAAAAGCAAGCGGAACCGACCGGGATGCCCATCGGCGAGGTCTCGAATCACCGGCACCCGTCAACTGTCTCCCGGATGGCGACAGCGCATTCCGGGATGGACCAGCGGCGGCTCAGCGGCGGTAGGGCAATACCGGTTCATAGGGTTCCAGGTCAGCCCGCAAGCCCGCCTTGGTGGGACGCCAGGTTTCCGGATACGGGGCCTGGACAGCCTGCTGCATACGCTGGAAATCCTCAATCCGACGGATACCGTCTTCCAGGGTTTTCAACGGTGCCAGACCTTCCTTGATCTCTTTCAAGATGGACACCATGTCGCCATGACCGCCCTGGCCCGTATTGCCGGCAAGCTTCCCCAGGAGCTCATGCAACTCTTGCAATTCCACGATCATGTTCAAACACATTTTCTTTTTGTCATCATTTCCACCCCGGACGGCGTCGATGTACTCCTGCCCAAGTTCTGCCAGGTTTTTCGTCAATTGTTCCGCTATTGTATGACCAGATGTGTTGGTTTTGTCTGACATCTATTATGACCTCCCGCGTCAATGCGACCCTGTTTGGTGGCGACAGCACGCCCATCGTTACGTAATTTCATAAAGCCATATAAAAAGTCAATCTTTTTTTGTGTAAACAACAGATTTTCCTTGGCAGAGAGCATGAAAAAAACTATAAAGGAGCGGACCAGCAACCCACTGTGCAAGGCGACCAACCGATGATTGCAGGAATTTGTTGGATTGTGTCGATGTTGTTTGTCGGCGCCGCTCTCATAATTCTGTGGGGACCTTTGTCGGTCTGCCTGGTATCGCTTGCAATGGTGGGGCGCTTGGCTGGTACCAACCCGCCTGCGGTCGTGGCTGGCCGGGGAATCTGACTGTCTGGGGCTTTGGTTGAAAAACGAAAAACCAATGTGTCATCAATGGCCAAGTAGCAAGTTTCACACAGGAACCACTTGACAACCAGTCTTGCTGCCTAGCCAAGGCAAGCCAGGACCATTTTCCGTGTTGGAGCCACTTGAAATAGCTCGTCCAGTGTCGCCACAGGTCAATGACCGAACCAGACTGCACAACAAAACTAGACTGGGTGAGCATGGTGCCGACCAGTAACTCGATGAATGTCGGCACGGATCGGATAGGTAGCGATTTGGCGAGAAATGTGATCCAATCAAATAGGGCGCAGGGGATGGGGCTACATCCTTTGCTGTCCATGGCGGTCCTCCTGGAATCAGGGTGAGTCCTGTTTCCAGAGTACCGCCTCCACGAGCCCAACGCTCGGTTATTGAAATGTAGGCGCAGGCTGTGCGCTGTGCGGGACGTGACTCACCGTTCTGCGCCTCCCTGCTGAAACTCTAAAGTCCAGCATCTGATTTTGAATGCATGATAAAAAGGGGCGGCCAAGCATGAAGGTCTTTATAAGTTGGAGTGGAGAACGTAGCCAAGCACTCGCTATAGCTCTACGGGATTGGTTACCATTAGTACTCCACTACGTACAGCCGTGGTTGTCGGAAGCTGATATTGCTGCTGGAGACCGTTGGGCCCAAGAAGTTGCCAAGGAACTTGACACGTCCAACTTTGGAATTGTTTGCGTGACTCCAGAGAACATGGGAGCACCCTGGTTGTTGTTCGAGGCCGGTGCCCTTGCCAAATCGATGAAAGAGGCAAAGGTGGTACCTCTGCTTCTTAATCTTGAGTTCAGCGACATTACTGGCCCACTCGCGCAGTTTCAAGCCAAGAAGGTCGAGCGTGTTGGTTTGGATGAAGTGATTCAGTCCATCAATCACGCAACTGACATCCCGATTCCTGATGAAAGAGTCAAACAGCTATTTGCGGCCTTGTGGTCTGCATTCGAGCAACATGTGTTGTCTATCCCAAAAAATGCTCCGACAGAGAAGCACCTGCGCCCCCAACATGAAATTTTTGAGGATCTGGTTTCTGGGGTACGTGGTCTTGATTCCCGTTTTCGAGATCTGGAAGGCGTGGTATTGGATCAGGGACAGCGTTCCCGACCTCGTCGGATGAGGTACTTCCATCCAGAAATATTGGAAGAAATAGCAGGTATGGTGTCCGATGAAAGTGATGATCCAGTCATCCTGCTCGTGCTTGCTAGTTTCTTGCGAGATGATTTTCCATGGTTCTACGAGATTATCATTGAAGCATATCGCGAAGTGCGAGACGGAGACCACATGGCAGGACAGAGGACTGTCGAACGCCTTCACCGCGTAACGCGGGCGTTCGGGCGCGGACCGTTTATGAAAGAATTTTCCGGTTCATCGAAGGAAGCTCATATGATGATGATGGAGTTGCCCATGATACTTGATCGTTTTCTGCACAGATTTACAGCACGACGATCAAAGGTTCTCCCTGATCCTGACCGTATCAATTCTGAGGAATCTTTCGAGGTCCCAACCTTTCTTCGGAGACACATGGAATGATTGGTTCAATATGGCTAAATCCACTGGGTAATCCCATTCCGTTATACACATCTCAAAAATCTGTTATTATTCATTGGTTGGACTTTGGACAAACCGGTACGAGTCACACGTAGGACTACCCAACCGTACTGAAGTTCTGGCAAAGTTCCGTTAACGTGACATTCCAATGCACCTGAACCCGTTTTCACTCATCCGAATTCGCATGCTCAACGCGGATGGCTTTCCGATTTTCAAGAAACCGCTCTGGTTGCTCGTCATCGGACAGAGGAGGAATGAAATTCCCCTTCTTGACGTTTGGCGGTCCTATCGGCAACGATACGACATTGAGCACTTCTACAGATTTGGAAAAGGAAAACTTCTCCTGGCCAGCTACCAGACCCCCGATATGGAGCACGGGGGTAACTGGTGGAAAATTGCCGGACTGGCCTACTTCCAACTTTGAGTCCCCTGCAGAAAGTCCGGCGAAAATTCGCGCAACATGTTGAAATTGTTTACGAAAAACGCCGTTTTTGGCTGAAAAACAAACCCCAACAAATTCAACAGGTTGCAGACTTTTTTCAGGGGACTCAACTTTGGATGTCCAAAGTCCAAAACTGTACAATCTGGTCTGTTGTCTGCTGGATGGCAACAAAGTACGCCAGGTGGTGACTTCCATCGGGCAGTGTATCAATGTCGCAGACTGCCACACTCAGCCGCCGCAACAGGCGGACCCGCCAGCCGGGCAGGCTGCGCAGATTCCTGCCGATCCGCCGGCCGAACAGCCTTCTTGATCCCCGTTTTGTCCGGCTGGGTGTCCGCTCCCGCCAGCCGGCCTGCGGCGCAGGCTGAAAAAGCCGCAGCAAATCGTTGCGTCCGGCAGACCATCGAATGCTGCCAGCCGGCCTGCGGCGCATGTTGAGAACGCCGCAGCAAAAACCGGCTGCGGCTCCTTTTGAAAATCAACGGCAACGGCAACGGCAAAATCCCAGGGCGCTGCCCTGGACCCGCCAGGGGGGTGACCCCCCTGGACCCGCAATCATTTTTTTTTTTTGCATCCGGGTTGCATCGTGTGGCGTTTCTAACATACAATAAAAAATTTCAGCACACAGACGGCAGGCGCCGTTGGCGCGGACGTTCCACTGGTTGGCAACAATGAGGCGTTCATGAAACTCGGTATCAATGGCATGGGTCGCATCGGGAAACTCTCCCTCTGGCACCATCTGGCCCATCAATCGTTCGACGAAATCGTCGTCAATGTGGGGCGTCCGGTGGGCAAAAGCCTGGCGGACCTGGCCCATGCGGTGGAACACGACAGCACCTATGGCCGCCTGTCCCACTTTTTGCACGGCTGGAACGGGCAGCGGGTGATCGAAGAGCTGGATGAAACCCGTGGCCGCATGGTCATCAACGGCACCCCCGTGCAATTTTTGCGCACCCATCGCAACCCGCGGGAGATCGGCTGGCGGGAGCACGGCGTGCGCCTGGTGGTGGATTGCACCGGGGTGTTCACCGATCCCACCGCCCTGGCGGAGACCGGCCACGGCGCCCTGCGCGGTCATCTGGACGCGGGCGCCGAAAAGGTGCTGCTCTCGGCACCATTCAAGATCAAAACCAGCGGCCTCGCCATGCCCGATGACGCGGTGACCACCGTCATGGGCATCAACGACGAGGCCTACATGCCCGGCCAGCACGCCCTGATCTCTGCCGCCTCCTGCACCACCACCTGCCTGGCCTACATGGTAAAACCCATCCTGGACCACTACGGGGCAGACCGGATTCTTTCCGCCTCCATGGTGACGATCCACGCGGCCACCAGCAGCCAGGTGGTGCTGGATGCCCTGCCGGCCACCAACGCCACCGACCTGCGCAAAAATCGCAGCGCCATGAACAACCTGATCCTCACCACCACCGGCGCCGCCAGGGCCCTGCGCCTGGTGCTGCCGGAAATGGGCGAAATCGGCATGATGGCCGAATCGGTACGGGTGCCCATCGCCGCCGGCTCCCTGATCATCCTGACCCTGAACCTCCAGTCGGAAAGCCGGGACAACCCCATCAACCGCAACGACATCAACGGCATCTACCAGGCAGCCGCCGAGGGGGCCTACGCCGGCCATCTGGTCTACAGCGCCGCCCAGAACTGCTCTGCCGACATGGTCGGTTTTCCCCTGGCGGCCGCCATCATCGAAGGCACGGAAACCCATACCCGGACCGCCTACACCCGGGTCAACCTGGATCGCA
>JAMOAX010000069.1:0-15574 GCA_039908555.1 Magnetococcus sp. DMHC-8 | reverse complement strand
CCTCCCACTTGAGCCGGGACAGATTGATAAATAAAGGTTAATGGGATGGGTCTGGGAAGGGGCTGGCCCCTTCCCAGCGGGGTGTGGGGCGGAGCCCCACAAGACTTTGTTTCTGTTCTGGGCTCTGCCCCGTCCCCCGCCAGGGGCTTTGCCCCTGGACCCCCTGATAATTTGTCCCGGCTTAAGTGGGAAGCCTCGCCATCCATCCCTGCAATGACCGTCAATGGAACCACCATGAAACAAGACCCTACGGACACCCTGGACCCCAGGCGGCTGGACAATCTGCCGCCACTTTCCCTGGCCGAGGCGGCCTGGATGGCGGGTATCACCCCGGACGCCTTTGAACGGTTTCTGGAGGCGGCCAATCTCAGCCATCTGCGCAACCTGCCCATGATGGAGTTGGTACGCGCCGGTTTTACCCTGCTGGGGCAGCGTGAGGCGCAACTGGCCATGTTTCGTCTGCAACTGGCTGCGGCACTGCACCGGGAAAAAGAACTCACCGAGGCCCTCCACTCCAAACTGACGGCAGGCACAGAGATGACCGTGGTCGCCCCGGCAACGCCCACTGTGCCACCGCCGGCCCCCCCCCCTGGCTGCGACCTCTCCTCGCCTCCCGCAGAAGGCCAAAAAACGCGGCAAGAAAAAATAGCGGTCCGGGTCGCATTTAATAGTTGACAAAAATCGTCGGATATTGCACCCTGCGCACCAGTTGCTGGCGGCCTGGATGGGTTGCCGGGGTATGACCGGTCGGGGAAGGGCAGGGAGCATTCATGTTCAGGCGTCTCAAGAACGATCTTCAAGCGGTGTTTCATCGTGACCCGGCGGCGCGTACCGTGCTGGAGGTGCTGCTCTGTTATCCAGGCATCCATGCCTTGCAAGGTTATCGGTTGAGCCATTGGCTGTGGCAACGCCATTTTCGTCTGCTGGCCCGCTTTGTTTCCCAGGTGGCGCGGTTTTTTTCCGGCATCGAGATCCATCCGGCCGCCCGGATTGGCGAGGGACTGTTTATCGATCACGGCATGGGGGTGGTGATTGGTGAAACGGCTGAAATCGGCAACAATGTGACCATCTACCATGGGGTGACCCTGGGTGGAACCTCCTGGAACAAGGGCAAACGTCACCCCACTCTGGGCGACAACGTGATCGTCGGGGCGGGGGCCAAGATACTGGGGCCCATCACCATCGGCGCCAACGCCCGCGTGGGGTCCAATGCAGTGGTGGTCAAAGACGTGCCGCCCGACAGCACGGTGGTCGGTGTCCCAGGACGGATTGTCGTCAGCCACGACGATGCCAGCCATCCCGGTCTGTTCCCTTTCTATGGGCAAACGGGCGAGATGCCGGACCCGGTGGCCAGGGCGGTGGTTTGCATGCTGGATCAGGTGCGCCAGATGGATCAACGCATCAAGGAGCTGGAAAACCATCTGGACCCCTCCCATTCCGAGCCATCCTGCCCGGGGGAGCCGCCATGAAACTGACCACGCGGGGACGATATGCCGTGACCGCCATGTTGGACCTGTCGTTGCACGGGCTCGAGAAGCCGATTCCTTTGGCGGACATTTCTTCCCGGCAGGAAATATCCCTCTCCTATCTGGAACAACTGTTTGCCAAACTGCGGCGGCAGGGGCTGGTGCGCAGCGTGCGGGGACCGGGTGGCGGCTACATGCTGGGTGGGAAGCCGGAGGCCATCACGATTGCGGACATCATTCGCGCCGTGGACGAACCGATCCGGGCCACCTCCTGCGAGACGGGTTCGGAGCAGGGGTGCCGGTCCGGGCAGGCCAACGCGCACTCCTCTTCGCGCTGCATCACGCACCATCTGTGGGAAAAAGTGGGAATGCACCTCAATCAGTATCTGGAATCGGTTCACCTGGGTTGCCTGCTGGCAGAGGGCCATGCCGGCAATGGTCGGGACCACCCGGGCGTCGCACCGGGAGAATCGGGCGGGAAAACCGGGCATGATTTATCTGGATCATAACGCGACCGCACCGATCCGCCCCGGGGTGCTGGAGGCCATGTTGCCCTATTTTGCGGAGCGGACGGGCAACCCCTCTTCGGTACATGGCGCGGGCCGTGCTGCCCGGCAGGGGTTGGACGAGGCACGCCGCCGGGTGGCCGCCTTGCTGGATGTGCATGACAGCCAGGTCATTTTTACCAGTGGTGGCACCGAGGCCAACAACATGGCCATATGGGGATGTGCCGCCCGCCACCGTTGGCATGGTCATCTGGTCACCAGCACCGTGGAGCACGCCTCCGTCCTGCAGGTCTGTGATCGACTGGAGAACCTGGGCATGGCGGTGACCCGGGTGGGGGTGGATCGTCACGGTGTTGTTCGTCCCGGCGAGGTGCTGTCTGCGCTCCGCCCGGATACCATCCTGGTGTCGATCATGCATGCCAACAATGAAACCGGCGTCATCCAACCGGTGGCGGAGATCGGTCGCGGGTGTCGACGGGCAGGTGTTTCTCTGCACACGGATGCGATCCAGACGGTGGGCAAGCTGCCCGTGCGATTTGAGGACCTGGCGGTGGATATGCTTTCTCTGTCCGCCCACAAATGGGGTGGTCCCAAGGGAGTGGGTGGACTGGTGGTCGACAAATCATTGCTTCTTGATCCTCTGTTGCTGGGGGGAGGGCAGGAACGGGGACGCCGTTCCGGGACAGAAAATGTGCCAGCAATCGTTGGTTGCGGAGTGGCCGCAGAACTGGCGCAGAGTGCCATGGCGACCGACGGTCAACGTCTGCTGCGCCTGCAACAACTTCTGGAAAGTCGCATTCAGGCGGCCATTCCGGAATGTCTCGTATTCGGACAGCAGGCCGATGCACGGTTGCCCAATACCACGGCACTGGGTATCGTCGGCATTCATGGCGAGACGGTGGTGATGAATCTGGATCTGGAGGGCATTGCGGTCAGCAGTGGTTCGGCCTGTGCGTCCGGGCGCAGTCTGCCCTCTCATGTGCCTGTGGCCATGTCCATTCCCCCCGATCTGGCAGCCAGCATGGTGCGCGTCAGCCTGGGATGGAACACCACTCAGGAGAATGT
Source organism: Magnetococcus sp. DMHC-8 (assembly GCA_039908555.1). GTDB lineage: Bacteria > Pseudomonadota > Magnetococcia > Magnetococcales > Magnetaquicoccaceae > Magnetaquicoccus. The sequence goes on along the minus strand of JAMOAX010000069.1, from coordinate 12,537 downwards.
GGAACGATTTGTGGTCTCTTTTGTCCATGTCATAAATCGGTTAAGGCAATTGTCCGCTCCGGCCTGGAGCGACGGGGGGTTGCCCACGCGACAGGCAACCACAACAAGCGACTTGTGAGGCATCCGGCATGAAACTTCCCATTTACATGGACTACCAGGCCACCACCCCGATGGACCCGCGGGTATTGGAGGAGATGTTGCCCTGGTTTGTGGAAAAATTTGGCAATCCGGCCTCCCGTTCCCACGCCTTTGGCTGGGAAGCGGATCAGGCGGTGGAAAAAGCACGGGGGCAGGTGGCCCGCCTGCTGGGTGCCGATTCCCGGGAGATTGTTTTTACCTCCGGCGCCACCGAGTCGGACAATCTGGCCATCCAGGGAGTGGCCCGTTTTTATCAGGAAAAGGGTCGGCATATCATCACGGTGGCGACCGAACACAAGGCCGTCCTGGATACCTGTCGCCACCTGGAGGCGGATGGATTTACCGTTACCTACTTGCCAGTCCAGAAAAACGGTCTGGTGGATCTGGATACCCTGGCCGCGGCCATCACCGGGCAAACCATTCTGGTCTCCATCATGGCAGCCAACAACGAGATCGGTGTCATTCAGCCTCTGGCAGCGATTGGCCGGTTGTGTCGTGAAAAAAAAGTGCTGTTCCATTGCGATGCGGCACAGGGGGCGGGCAAAATGGCCCTGGATGTGGAGGCCATGCAGATCGATCTTCTGTCCCTCTCCGGGCATAAACTGTATGGTCCCAAGGGCGTCGGCGCTCTGTACGTCCGGCGGCGCCCCCGGGTACGCCTGAAGCCTCTGTTCCATGGAGGAGGGCACGAACGGGGCATGCGTTCCGGCACTCTTCCCACCCCGCTGCTGGTGGGCATGGGCAGGGCCTGCGAACTGGCCATGCAGGAGATGCCTGAGGAAAATCGCCGTGTTCTGGCCCTGCGCGACCGTTTGCAGGAGGGTATTTTTTCCCGGTTGACCCACGTGGAACTGAACGGGGATCGGGAGCACCGTCTGCCGGGCAATTTGAATATTTCCTTCGGTTTTGTGGAGGGAGAGTCCATGATGATGGCCATCAAGGATGTGGCCGTCTCCTCCGGGTCCGCCTGCACCTCGGCCTCCCTGGAGCCCTCCTATGTCCTGCGGGCCCTGGGCGTCAGCGAAGAACAGGCCCATACCTCCATCCGCTTTGGCCTCGGCCGGTTTACCACGGCGGAAGAGGTAAATTTTGTCATCACGACCGTTGTCCAGGCTGTTGATCGACTGCGGGAGATGTCGCCCCTCTGGGAGATGGTACAGGCGGGCATTGATGTGGGTGCCATCCAATGGGATGCCCATTGATGGTCGGGGTGAACAATCGCACCGGTCTGGGAGAAATCTGAGCATGGCTTACAATGAAAAAGTGTTGGATCACTATGAAAATCCACGCAATGTCGGCAGTCTGGACAAGGATGATCCCCGGGTAGGAACCGGCATGGTGGGTGCCCCAGCCTGCGGTGACGTGATGAAATTGCAAATCCGGGTGGATGACCAGGGGGTGATCGCCGATGCCAAGTTCAAGACGTTTGGTTGCGGCTCGGCCATTGCCTCTTCATCGCTGGTGACCGAGTGGCTCAAAGGCAAGAGCCTCGACGAGGCATTGTCGATCAAAAACCAGCAGATTGCTGACGAACTGGCCCTGCCACCGGTCAAGATTCACTGCTCGGTGTTGGCGGAAGATGCCATCAAGACGGCCATTTCCGACTACCGGAAAAAGCAGCAAAACGTGGGATAGGGGAAAACAACCCGTTGCAGGGCGGCCTGCCTTGCGCGTCTGTATTGACCATCGACAGAAGGAGCCATTCCATGAGTGTTGGCATGACCGAACGGGCCGCAGACCGGGCCCGGCAAATGTTGGCAAAACGCGGTACGCCTGCGGCCGCCATTCGGATCGGGGTCGCCACCTCCGGTTGTTCGGGGCTTTCCTACAAGCTGGAGTACGCCGACACTGTTGAGGCATCCGATCAGGTGTTTGAGAGCCATGGCGTTCGGGTCGTCGTGGATGGCAAATCTTTGCTGGTCCTGGATGGCACACAGGTGGATTTCGAGTCCACCGCCTTCAAATCCGGCTTCAAGTTTATCAATCCGCAGGTCAAAGAGCAGTGTGGTTGCGGTGAATCTTTCAAGGTCTGAATACCCGCTGCCCGCCGGGTCTGAGCGCAGAACAGCTTGCTGGTCCTGTCAGGGGATGGTTGCAGATGACGCCTTTTGTCCCACCTGCCAGATCATCCAGCCGCCCGACCTGGACCGGAATTTTTTCCAATTGCTGGGAATGCCGGTTGCATTTTCCCTGGATGCGCGACAGTTGCAGAGTACCTATCAGGCATTGCAAAAACAGTTTCATCCGGACCGTTTTGTCCGTCGCAGTGCGACGGAACGACGACTTTCCCTGGAGCATGTCACCCGTCTCAATCAGGCCTGTCAAGTCCTGTCGGACCCCCTGGCCCGCAGTGAATACCTCCTGGCCAGCCTGGCGCCCGCTGCGACGGGGCAGGGTGCTCCGGAAGCGGGAGACCCGGATTTTTTGCTGGAGGTGATGGAACAACGGGAGGCTTTGGCGGCCGTTGAGCTGACCGATGCCGGGGCAGCCGAACAGTTGGCGGGGTTGCGCCACCAGGCAGAAGAGCGCATGGCGCACATCCTGGTGACACTGACGACCCTGTTTGCATCCTGTGCACCGGGAGTCGGGCCGGAGAAATATCGACAGATTGCCCAGGTCAATCACCGTCTGCGCTATCACCGTCGTTTTCTGGAAGCGTTGGATCAGGCGGAAGAGAAAATGCTGGCGGGGGAGGATGACTGAGATGGATGTATTGCTGGACATTGCCGAGCCTGGTCAATCTCTTCTGCCCCATGATCCCCGGGCGCGGTCGGGTCGGCAGAGAGTGGTTGGGATCGATCTGGGGACCACTTTTTCCCTGGTGGCAGCCATCGATCTGGAGGGCAGGCCGGTCTGCATGCCCGATGCAGATGGACGGGTTGCCTTGCCCTCCGTGGTCCACTATGCCCAGGATGGCAGCGTCCTGGTCGGGCACGACGCCGTCATGCAGGCATTGCTGCAACCACAACGGACCATCAGTTCAGCCAAACGCTTGCTGGGACGTGGCCTGGCAGAGTTGTCAGCCGGGGAGGGGGGGGGACAGACGCCGTTGCCACTGCTGGACGGGGAGGGGGGTATGGTTTGTATCGCCCTGGCGGAGCGCGTTCTGTCGCCGGTGGAAGTGTCGGCAGAGATTCTCAAGTCTTTAAAAAAACGCGCCGAGGAGGCGCTGGGCGCTCCCCTGCATGGCGCCGTGGTCACGGTGCCGGCCTATTTTGATGATGCCCAGCGCCAAGCCACCAAGGATGCCGCCCGATTGGCCGGATTGGAGGTGTTGCGCCTGGTCAACGAACCGACGGCGGCCGCCCTGGCCTATGGATTGGATGCCTTTCAGGAGTCCGATGGACGGCAAGGGTTGTTTGCCATCTACGATCTGGGCGGCGGGACATTTGATGTTTCCATTCTCCGCCTCGACCGGGGAATCTTTCAGGTGTTGGCCACCGGAGGCAATTCCCGACTGGGTGGTGATGATTTTGACCAGCGCCTGGTGGATCACCTGCTGCGGGAGGCCGGTATTGAAAAACCCGGTCCCCACCTGTTGCAAGCCTGCCGCCAGGCGGCCCGGGAGGCAAAAGAGCGGCTGTCGGGGAGCGAAGAGGCCGACGTGGCAGTGCCCTTGCCGGATGGTTCGACGTTGCGGCGTCTCATCCGGCGGGACCAGTTTGAGACCTGGATCACCGATCTGGTACAGAGCACCGGTCTGGTCTGTCGGCGGGCCATGAAGGATGCGGGGGTAACGGCGGCAGCGTTGCAGGGCGTGGTGCTGGTGGGGGGCTCCACCCGGATACCGTTGGTGCGGCGTTTTGTGGCCCAACTGTTTCAGCGTGAGCCCTTGTGCGATCTGGACCCAGACCGGGTGGTGGCACTGGGGGCGGCCCATCAGGCGGATTTGCTGGCCGGTAACGATGCAACGGAACTGCTGTTGCTGGATGTGACCCCCCTCTCTCTGGGGCTGGAAACCATGGGGGAGTTGGTGGAAAAGATCATTCCCCGCAACACACCCATTCCCGCGGCCCGGGCCCAGGATTTTACCACCTTCAAGGATGGTCAGACGGCCATGGCGATTCACGTGTTGCAGGGAGAGCGGGAACTGGTCAGTCAGTGTCGGTCCCTGGCCCGTTTCGAGTTGCGGGGCATACCGCCGATGGTGGCCGGGGCTGCCCGGATTCGGGTCTCTTTCCGGGTGGATGCTGATGGTTTGCTCACCGTGTCGGCCCGTGAGGAGACGACCCTGGTGGAACAGTCGGTGGTCGTCAAACCGTCCTACGGATTGAGCGATGGCCAGATTGAACAGATGTTGCGGGATGCCCTGGTCCATGGTGCCGAAGATTTGCGTCTGCGTTTGTTGAATGAGGCGCGGGTAGAAGCAGAGCGGGTTTTGGGTGCGGTGGGTGCGGCGTTGCAACAGGATGGTGAACTGCTCGACGGGGCGGAACGGGCCCAGGTGGAGGCAGCAACCTTGCGGTTGTGGGAGGCGGCCCGGGGCGAGGATCACGAAATGATCGGTCGGGTGATGACGCAACTGGACAAGGAAACGGCCTTTTTTGCCCAGCGACGCATGGATCGCAGCATCCGTGCCGCCATGACCGGTCGTCATATTGCCGATTTTTCTTGAGAGGAGGGGTGCAGAATGCCCAAAATTACCTTTTTGCCCATGGACAAGAGTGTCGACGTGGCAGCGGGCAGCACCGTGCTGGAGGCGGCCCAGAGGCATGGCATTCCGTTGGAAGGCGCCTGTGAGGGGTCGCTGGCCTGTGCCACCTGTCACGTGGTGGTGGCACCGGAATGGTATGACCAACTGGCAGAACCGACCGAGGAGGAGGAGGATCTGTTGGATACAGCATTTGGTTTGACGGCCACCAGTCGGCTGGGGTGCCGGATTGTGCTGACGGAGGCGCTGGATGGTTTGCGTGTGACCGTGCCGGACTATTCCGTCAACATGAAGGTGGGCAAGCCCCACGCCTGTGGAGCAATCCAGTTTCCGATGATAACGGAGAACAAGCCATGAGGTGGACGGATGTACAGGAGATCGGCATGGCTCTGGCGGACAGCATGCCGGATGTGGAGCCTTTGTCAGTACGATTTACCGACCTGATGCAGTGGGTACTGGCCTTGCCGGGTTTTGATGATGCCGCCGGGCGTTGCAACGAAAAGGTATTGGAGGCCATTCAAATGGCCTGGCTGGACGAACGCTCCTAAAAAAATGCTGTCGTCAGTGTGCAGGAGCTTGCTTGTTCGGATCGGTCCGGTGTAGGATCGGCAGCTCGTTTTCGCTTGAATGGCGATGGGCCGTTAGCTCAGTTGGCAGAGCAGCAGACTTTTAATCTGCGGGCCGCTGGTTCGACTCCAGCACGGCTCACCAAACGTGTCAGGCACTGACGGCCACCCACAAGGTGGCCGGTTTTGTTTCAGGTGCAGGATCTGCGTCTGCTTGCCGTCAACCTTGAGTATTCAAAAGGGACAATATTTAAAAGTTTTATAGATGTGAGGAGATGGCCCATGTCCAAAGCACTGACCTACCTGGCCACAGCACGACCGGAGGCAGCCACTCATCTGCTCGGCTTTTACAAACACAGTGTCCAGGCTCTGGATGACAAGACCCGATTCCTGATTCAAATTGTCACCAAGGTGACGGTTGGCACGGAACGGGGGTTGCGGCAATATGCCCCCAAAGCGCTCAAGGCAGGCGCCAGTCGGGAAGAAATCCTGGATGCGGTTTTGATGGCCTTTCCGGCTGCTGGTCTCAACAAGGTGTTGGATGCCATTGACATCATGAGGGAAATGAATTTGTTGCCCGAGGTGTCCGACCCTTCCCCGACCAGGGAGGAGGCGCAACAATCGTTGGGTGCGCTGGACAATTTTCCTGTGCAACGCCTGCAGTGTGTCAAACAGGCCGGGAGCGACCTGATCGTCTATCGACTGACCCCCGATACCGTGGTGGTGTACAGTGGGCGTTGCCCCCACTCCCAGGCCAGTTTGTGTCGGGGAACCGACCATGGTACGCTGGTGGAGTGCCGGGTCCACAATTGGGTCTTCGATTTGGCGACCGGCGCCTGCCTGCAACCACCCGGCGGCGCGGGTTTGGCAGTGGTGCCTTCGGTTGTCCGTGATGGGCAACTGTTTGTGCAACAATCTGCGTAAACGGCTTGACGAATGACACTCACGATACGGAGGAAAACATGACAACCCTGAAAAATTTGCAAGATGCGTTTGCGGGAGAAAGCCAGGCCAACCGAAAATATCTGGCGTTCGCCGCCAGGGCGGAAAAAGAGGGGTTTGCCCAGGTAGCCAAATTGTTTCGGGCCGTGGCAGAGGCGGAAACGATTCATGCCCACGCCCATCTCAGGGTCATGGATGGGGTGGGCAATACGGTTGACAATCTGCGGGCGGCCATTGCCGGGGAAGCACACGAGTTTACCAGCATGTATCCCGGTTTTGTGGCAGAAGCCCGGCAGGAAGGCAACAAACGGGCCATGCAATCCATGCAAAGCGCCATGGATGTGGAAAAGGTCCATCATCAGCTGTTCGAGCAGGCCCTGGCCGCCGTGGCGGAGGGACGGGACCTGACCGGCCTGGACCTTTACCTTTGTCCTGTCTGCGGACATGTGGAATGGGGCCAACCGCCGGAACAGTGTCCGGTGTGCAATCTGCAACAGGACAAGTATCTGAAAATGGGATAATGATTGTGCTATCGCCCGCCTGTTTGCCGGCCGGCCTCCGATTGCGCAATGCGGCGACAGGTTGGAGGATGAGTATAGTGGAACAAACAAATGAAAATATTGCAAAAACTGTTCACTGACAACCATATGCCGGTGGAGGCGCTGCGGGAGCTGGCAGCCATCGATCCGCAACTGGTGCTGGTGTTCGGCAGTCGAGACCGTTTCTCGGCACCGGACTTTCATGCCACCTTGCGGCGCAGCCTGCCTGGCGCCCTGCTGGCCGGATGTACAACGGCCGGTGAGATTGCGGGAGACCGGGTATTGAATCAGGCGTGCGTGGTGACCGCCCTGCATCTTGCCAAAACTCCTCTGCGGTCTGCCTCGGCGCGTATTGATACGATGGCACAATCCTTTGCCATGGGAGAACAGGTGGGCAGACAGTTGCAGTCACCGGATCTGCGTGGTGTACTGCTGTTTTGCAAAGGGCTGGAAGTCAATGGCAGTGCGGTCATTCGAGGCATGATCGCCGGGATTGGCGAGACCATCCCCATCATGGGCGGGTTGGCAGGAGACGGCGAGTCATTTCAGCATACCCTGGTGCTGGACGACGACGGGGTGCACAAAGATGGTCTGGTGGGTATTGGCCTGTACGGCGATGCCGTGCGCATCGGCCATGGTTCACAGGGAGGATGGGTGCCTTTTGGACCGATGCGGCAGGTTACCCGTTGCCAGGACAATATTCTCTACGAACTCGATGGCGAGCCGGTGCTCGATCTGTACAAGAGGTATCTGGGTGAATACGCCAAAGATTTGCCTGGGTCCGGCCTGCTGTTTCCTTTTGAAATGTTGCGCGAAGACTATTCCCGAACGGGATTGATTCGCACCATTCTCGGCATGGATGAGGCGACAGGCAGTCTGGTGCTGGCGGGGGAGATAGACCCGAACGGGCACTTGCGATTGATGCGTGCTTCCACGGATGCCCTGGTGGACGGGGCGGAACAAGCGGCCGCAGCCACCCGGCAAATGGTGGGCCCCTGTGGGGCCGGTCTGGCCATTCTGGTCAGCTGCGTGGGGCGCAAACTGGTCATGGGTGACCATGTGGAAGAGGAGGTGGAAGTGGTGCAAAGCGCCCTGCCCGCAGGGACAGTGAGCACGGGTTTTTATTCTTACGGAGAAATCAGTCCTTGTCTCGATACATCGACATGCATGCTCCACAATCAAACCATGACCGTCACCTTCATTGCCGAGGAGGTTTGAGCACATGAATCGGCTTCTGATACGGCAAATCAGGCACATTTTCGGCTTTGATGAAGAGGCATGGTCGGGGATGTTGGCAGAGGCACGCAGCCTGCGGGAAGGGGACCCTTTGCCGGACAGAGTGGCTGGGCTGCTGTCGGGCATGTCTGCATTCCTGGAACGGGTCGGGGTGAGTTATGAGCAGCATGCGCGCGAGATGACCCTGGGCGAGCGCAGTTTTCAGCTGAGCTCGGACGAGTTGACACGTGCCAACGCGCGTCTGCGCGTTGAAATCGCTGAACGGCAGCAAACGGAAGAGGAACTGCGTCACAGTGAGGCCACCACCCGAGCCGTGCTGGAGACGGCTGTCAACAGTATCATCATCATGGATGCCAACAAGATTGTTCGCATGTTCAACCCGGCGGCCGAGCGGTTGTTTGGTTATGCAGCCAGCGAAGTGCTGGGTCACAACGTCCAGATGCTCATGCCTTCGCCCTTCAGAGAGGAACATGACAGTTATGTGAACCGCTATCTTGACACCGGCGTGCGCAAGATTATCGGCACTGGTCGAGAGGTTACCTGCCTGCGGCAGGATGGCAGCACATTTCCGGCCGAGTTGTTTGTCAGCGAAATGCAGGTGACAGGACTGCGCATGTTCGTAGGCATCATCAACGATATTTCAGGGCGCAAACAGGCGGACGACACCCTGCTCCTCTACCGCAAGGTGTTTGACAGTGCCGGTGAGGCCATTGTCATTACCGATGCCCGTGGGCTGATAACGGATGTCAATCCTGCCTACGAACGGGTGACCGGCTACCAGAGGGCCGAAGTGTTGGGAAAAAATCCCAACATTACCAAATCCGGGCGGCATGACCAGACCTTCTACCAGGAGATGTGGAGCCGGCTCATCCAGGAAGGACACTGGGAAGGAGAGGTATGGGACCGACGCAAGGATGGCGGCATCTTTCCCAAGTGGATTGCCATCAACGCCATTTGCACTGCCGCCGGTGAATTGTCCCATTATGTGGCCATTTTTCTCGATATCAGCGAGCGGAAGGATGCAGAACAACGCCTGGAGCAACTGGCCTTCTACGACGCCCTGACCGGTCTGCCAAACCGGTTGTATTTCCGTGACCGATTGGCGCATGCCATCGCCCTGGCTACCCGCCAGGCGAGCCAGACAGCCCTGATGTTTATCGACCTGGACCGTTTCAAGTGGGTCAACGATAACTTGGGTCATGCAGCCGGTGATGACCTGCTCAAGGAGATCAGTCAACGTTTGCAGGCCTGCATCCGTGACAGTGACACGGTCGCCCGTCTGGGCGGTGATGAGTTTACCATCATCCTCAACAATTTACATAATCATGACACGGCAGCCGAATTGGCCAACAGACTGATCGCTTCTGTTTGCAAGCCGGTCAGCCTGCTGGGCCAGAATGTGCGGGTGGGCGCCAGCATCGGCATTGCCATTTTTCCCAGAGATGCCGGTGATCCAGAGGGCATGATCAAGTGCGCCGACATGGCGATGTATCAGGCCAAAGAGGCCGGTCGCAACACTTTCCGGTTCATCTCCAAAGAATTCCAGACACAGGCATTCAACCGGATGACCATGGAGGACAACCTCCATCAAGCCCTGGAACGCCATGAATTGATCCCCTTCTATCAACCAAAACTGCATCTGGCGGACAATCAGCTGATCGGGGCAGAGGCGTTGATCCGCTGGATCAAACCGGATGGCACCCTGATCAGTCCCGGCCAGTTTATCCCCTTGGCAGAAGAGACCGGGTTGATTCTTCCCATGGGTGAAAGAATATTACAGATCGCCTGCCACGACACGGCCGGATGGTTCCAGGACCGGCCTGTCCCGTTCAAGGTGGCGGTCAATATTTCTTCCCGGGAGTTTCAGATGACCGGTTTGGTCAAGCGGATCGTCAACGCCCTGGAGGAGTCGGGACTGCCACCAGAGCGGTTGGAAATTGAAATTACGGAAAGCATGGTGATAGGCAACATGGAAAAAGCCATCGGCATCATGAAAGGGTTGCGAAACTTCGGCATCTCCCTGGCCATGGACGATTTTGGAACCGGCTATTCCGCTTTGGGATATCTCAACAAGTTTCCGCTCGACACCCTCAAGATTGATCAATCTTTCGTCCGGGACCTGCCGGGCAGTCGGGAGAATGGTGCCGTCGTAGGCGCCATCATCTCCATGGCGCACAGCCTGAATATGAAGGTGGTGGCAGAAGGGGTCGAAACGGTGGAACAGTTAAACTTTTTGCGGCAGAAGGGGTGTGATATGGTCCAGGGCTACCTGTTTGGCCGACCCATGCCGGGTGCCGATTTTCTGGCCTTCATTCAAAAACAGTTGGGATAGGCGGCATCGGCGCTCGCGGCAGACTGCCGTGCCCTGCCGGGATGGTCAGTTGCGCATTGCTTTCCATTCAAACCGTTTGTTTTCACGTATCTTGGCGATAAACGATCTGAGATCCCGTGCCGATTCTTCCAGTGCGTTGGTGATTCTGTCGTACGTTCTGTCACCGATCAACCGCCTGGTAAACGCCTTGACCTGCCTGGACTGTGCATCGATCCACTCCATCGCCCTCTTGTAATCCGGGGACATGCTGTCCTGGGTGCCATACAGGAAGTTGGATCGGAATTCAGGCTTGGGATCGTATTCTCCAGTCTCCCCCTGCCTTCCCATCGGCACCAACAAAAGCAGCAGCAGAAGCAGTTGGACAATGTGTTTCATGGCATTTCTCCCGTGATGAATGGAACAGTTACCCGCGAGTGTCAGAGAGGGGAATCACCGGTCATGCCCGCCTGTTCCGATCACTCACCGCAGACAACCAGGCCGGATCGCTCCCACGAAACCCGCTCGGCCCCCAGCCGATTGCACACTGCTGGTATTCATTATTTTCTATTGTTTCGGTGATTGCAATATTTTTTAGCGAGATTGATATTTTTTTTGGAGACAAGAGCCGGAACCAGTTTGCGGCATCCCGATGTGATGCGTTGACACCATTGGCCACGACGACATAGCATGGAGCCGGTTGATCATCGTTCCCATCGGCGTGTTGCGCGTTGCTGGCCTGGCCCGGGCGAGTCCTGCGCAGATGACAAGGAGGCTTCTTTGAGACAATTCATCGCAATCAGTCTGGTCGCCGGCAGTGCCGTCCTGTTCCTGGGATGTCCGAGTGACCCCGCCCACCGGGTGGATGGACACCACCGTCATCACCGTCCAGCCGTGCACCACGGGCCGAATACCGATGTGGCGCGGTGCATGCGGGACAATGCCGACGCCCGGGTCCACCGGGACGTGGTGCGCCGCTATTGTGCCTGCATGGATGACAAGATGAGCAAACATGATCGTCGTTCCATCAGCGAGTGGGAGCGTTCTCATCCCCGTGCCATGGCCGAGTGCGAGCGCGTTGCGGGATGGTGGTAGTGCCCGGAAAACTGGCACCAGCGCATGGACAAAAACGGCAAGACAGGGCTGCGTGATTTTTTTGCTTCCCATGGACTGCTGGAATGGTCTATCATGTCCGCATTTTTCGGGAAAAAGGGCCGGAATGGTTTTTCTCAGGGGACTCAACAGATAAGGAACAAACAAAATGAAGAATCTTAAAACTGCCATGTTGGCCGGTGCTGCGTTGTTGTTTGCTGCTGCACCGACCCACCTGGACGCGGCTGCACCCGGACAATGGAGCTCCGGCGGTTTTACCCAGTGGCACGCCAGTGATGGTCGGACATCGTTGGGCGTGAGTGGTACCCAGTGCTATTTCTGCAAGCCGGATCCAGCACCTGCCCCGCCACCGGCTGCACCGCCGGTCGCCGCCGCACCTGTTCCCAAAGAGGACAAATGTGCCAACGCGCCCAATGGCGCCACCCTCGACAGCCGCGGTTGTTGGGTGCTCAAGAATTTGAACTTCAAGACCGACAGTGCCCAGATCGAGCCAAAAGACATGGGCACCGTGAAAGAGGCGGCCAAGGTCTTGAAACAGAATCCCAATGTGGGAGTCGAGGTGCAGGGTCATACCGACAATGTCGGCACCCCCGCCTACAACAAGAGGTTGTCCGACCGGCGGGCTCATTCGGTCATGAACAGCCTGGTCAAGCACGGAGTCAACAAACAGCAAGTGACTGCACGGGGCTATGGCCTGGAAAAGCCGATTGCCAGCAACGACACTGTTCAGGGTCGTTCCGAGAACCGTCGCGTGGAGCTGAGCGTCACCTCCCAGAACGTGGCGGTTGAGAAGGCCCCGGCGCCTGCCAAGAAGCCGGCTGCCAAGAAGAAGAGTGTCAAGAAAAAGGCAGCCAAGCAGGGCGCCATCAAGCAGGATGATGTCAAGAAGGGTGCCGCCATCAAAAAGTGACGGTCTTGCCGGGCCGGACAGGTTTTCCGGTCTGGACCCGATGACGAAGCGTTGTGCGTTGCTGCCGTGCCGGTCGATCTGACCGGCACGGCACTTTCTTTTTATGCAGGCGCTGTGCGGGCCTGATACCAACA
>JAMOAX010000233.1:0-3039 GCA_039908555.1 Magnetococcus sp. DMHC-8 | reverse complement strand
ACGTGTCACCCACCACAGCAGGGCGACCTGTTCTCCGTCGATGCGGACCATCCCTTTCAAGCCCAGGCGGGGCGGATCGCCTGCCTCTTGGAAGGTGGCACGCAGTTGATGGGCTGGTGTGCCGTCCGGGCGCACTGTGGCCTCATAGGCCAGCAGTCGCAACCGGGCTGAGCGGGGGTGCAGAGGGTCCACATTGAGAAAGAGGGTGACATCTGCCGTTGCGGGCAGGGGAATCAATGCCCCGGCGGCCAGCCAGGCCTCCACCTCGGCTTCTCGTGCCTCGGCGACGGTGAGTATCCGCTCGCCGGTGACGACCGGGCGACCGATCCAGCTTTGCAGGTCGCTGAACAGGGCGATGCCGGATCGGGTGGCTTTCACCCGGCTGCGTGCCAGGAGTTCCCGCAGACCCTCCGCTTCCAGCCGTTTTTCTTCTGCCCGCCCGGCCAGGATGGTCAATTGTGCCTTGGAACGGGGGTCCTGCAGGGCGAGTTGGGAGGTGACCAGATATTCCGACTCGGCGATGGCGAGGCTTTTTTCTGCCACGTCCAGGCGACTGTGGAGGGTGGTGTCGTCCAGATCGAACAGGGGTTGGCCGACGGCAACCGGGTCGTTGGGTTGGACATGAAAGCGGGCGACCACGCCGTCCATGGGGGCCCGGATCACTTCCGGTCGGGCGGGCACGATCTCGGCCGGGGCCAGTACTGTCAGAGGGACCGGCCAGGCCAGTGCCAGGCACAGGAGTGCCGCCAGTACTGCCCTGCCGCGCCAGGATACGACCTGGCGCCAGCGCAAGGATGATCTCCTGCCCTGGTGTGCCCACCAGGCATGGGCATAGGCCTCGGCCAGATGGGAGAGCAGTTCGCTTTCACTGTTGTCAAAGGGGGGCTCCCGTGCCAGCAGCAGCCAACCCAGAGGGGTTTCTCCCTGTTGCAGGGGGAGGGCGATGGCCCGGTCCGGCAGCCATTCTGTCCACCCTTCCTGCAAGCCGTCCGGTGCGTCTGCGCCGGTCATGGAGAGCCACTGGTCTGTGGAGGCCTGGCGCAGCAGGTCATGCAGGCGACGCAGCCACAGGACAAAGGGGGCCTGGGGGTCCGGCGCCGGGATGCCCGACAGGGCCACCACCTGACCGGTGTTGTTCCATAACACGGCCTGGCGGTAGGGAGCCAGGGCATGGGTCTCGTTGACCATGACAAACAGCAGTTCGGCCACCGTAGCCGCCTGTCGCGCCCGTTGGGCCAGTTGCAACAGCAAGACCAGGGGAGGCAGGGGAGGTGTCATGGCGGAGAGGCGGGCGGGGTGATCTCCACCTGACCACTCATGCCGGCCAGCAGTTCGGGGGATGGCTGGGTGAATTCCCCCGTCACCTTGACCGATTGACTGACCGGGTCCACCCGGGCACCGATGCGGATCACCCGGGCAGGGTGGCTCTTGCCGGTTTCATCCACGTGGAGGTGGAAGGGCAGATGGGGTGTCAGCCACACCAACCAGCGGGAAGGGGCAATAAATTCGATTTCCAGATGGCTGTCGTCCAGGATGTCCAACAGGGGTTGACCTGCTTGCAAATATTGATGTTCCCGCACCTTTTGTTCCGCCACCCGGCCCGCAAAGGGGGCGGTCACGGTGCATTTGGCGACGGTGGTTTGCATCAGGGTGACCTCGGCCCGTGCCTTGGCCGCCTCGGCGGCACTGGTGACGGCCTCCAGGCCCCCCATGGATTTCATTTCAGCCAGCCTGGCATGGACAGATGACACCTTTTCGGCGGCCACGAGTGTTGCCCTGGCCTTGTCCAGTTGCGCCTTCTGGATGGCGCAATCCAGGCTGATGAGGGACTCGCCGGCCTTGAAGCGCCCGCCTTCCGGCAGGTGGACCCGGTCAACCCGGGCCGGCAGTTCGTTGGCCAGGGTGGTATACTGCCTGGGCAGGATCTGGGCGCGCAACCGGGTGGCGTGCAGGGCGGTGGGCGAAAAAGCAGACGTCACCTCTGCCGGCCTGGCCGGCGCAGCGGCCTGACCAGCCAAAGGGGGGCACAACAGCCAGATGACCATCCACCGGGTCATCCGTCTGCGGGGAGGCGACGGGTCATTCACGGGGGGACACCGATGCGGGTGGATGTGGTGATTCATCCCCCGTTACCGATACAGGCCCAATAGCGGATTGGTCCACGGCCAAACTGGTGACCGGTTCCACTTTCAGGGGGGCCTGTGTGAAGGTCGACCGGATTTCGCCCGTCGTCTGGCCGGCCAGCCATTTTTCCACCCGGGCGGTCAACTGGGCCAGGCTGCCCTCCTGGATCGGCGCCACATCGGGGTCCTGGCCGGTCGTGGCCATCATCCGGCCCAGGGCATTGTGGGCCAGGGCCAGGGCATGGTAGCGCCGCAATTCGGCCAGAATGGCGCTGGTCTCGCTGGCGATGCGGTCCATCGGGCTTTGGGCCTCGTTGGCCACCCGGTTGGCCACATGGCCGGCAATCTCTTTTTCTACCTGAAAGAGTTCGTCAGAGCGACGCAACTGGACGATGGCCTGCTCAAACTGGTGGTGGGCGACATGTACCTGGGAGAGCAGCGCCATGCGCAGTGCCAGCCGTTTGATCTCCAGCACTTCCTCGTTGGTTGTGCCGTAGGCCAACTGGGCAGGGGCAGAGAGCAACCCCACCAGGTTCCAGGTGACCCGCAGACCTGCTTCGTACCAGTTATTGTGGTAGGTGTAGCTGTTGTCATCCCGCTGACGGGAGGCGCTCAGAGAGAGACCGGGCAGGAGTTTGAGCAGGCTTTTGCGGCTTTCATCCACGACGATGCGCCCCTGGTAGGCCATTTCCCGCATGTCGGGCTGATTGAGCAGGGCAGACTCTTCCATCTGTGCCAGGGGAGTATGCCAGACAGGTGCCTGCAATGCCCCGTCCGGGATCGCCAGGACGAAGGGCGTACCGGGCGGCAGGGTCATCATGGCGGCCAGTTCCACCCGTGCCGTGCCCATCTCCTGCTGGATCGATTCCAGTTGCCGCAAATTTTCCAGCAAGGTCTTGCGATAGTGCAGGGAATC
>JAMOAX010000232.1:0-3042 GCA_039908555.1 Magnetococcus sp. DMHC-8 | reverse complement strand
GACAGGCGAATTTCCAAGGTGGGTTGCGGCACAACGGCATCCAGGCCATTTGCGCCCGCACCCATCAGGGTGACACTGAGGTTCTTTTCCGTGAAAATGCCGGTGATGGAAAATGACTGCTCTGCCAAATCCGGCTGGTTCCGCAGGGCAGGACGATAGGCGACCGGTGTGCCGAAAGTAGCTAGGCACAACCGGTTCGCCGTTCCAGACAAGGTGTCCCACCGACTCACGTCACCACCCCATTCAACCGCACCCGGACGGTGCTGTCCCCGACAGCGGCGGCCAGGATGGCACAGCCGATCAGAGTGTTGTTGGTAGTAGTCGTGGTGACGTTTTTGGCCGAGTTGTCCCAGTAAACCTTGGACCCCTGGGTGACGCCCACGGCGGCTTTGGGCAGATCCACCACCCCTTCAGTGATCATTTCCACGTTTGCGCTGACGGCGGCAGCGGACATGGCCACCCCGAACAAGGCACCAACCAGCACTCCATCGCCGCTGTTCACGGCCACAGGGGCAACCACCGTGACGGTATCGCCCGGTTGAATCCAGTTTCTCATCGCTGCATTCCTCAAAAAGAGTGGATAGGTGTTCTTACGTCTGTTAGAATCCCCTAAAAGGAGACTATCGAATGAAGACATTGCGTTTGACTGCCATTGGCAATTCCACCGGCGTCGTATTCCCCAAAGAAATCCTCGCCCGACTTCGTGTCGGAAAAGGCGATGCACTGTATGTGCTGGAAACCAGGGGAGGGATTGAGCTGACTCCCTATGATCCGGAGTTTGCCAGACAGATGGACTTGGCCGAGGAGATCATGCACGAAGAGCGTGACGTTCTCCGCAAACTGGCCGAATAGCCGATGGGCGCGCCCATCTGGGTTGGGAAAGAGGTAACGCTGGCCATCCACAAACACCAATTGGCGGAACATGGGGGTGGGGATGGCATGCGCGACGAAGGTCTCCTGGAATCCGCACTGGCCAGACCGGTCAACCGGCATGCCTACGGAGACCCACTGCCAACGCTGGCAGAACTGGCTGCCAGCTATGCGTTTGGTCTTGCCCGCAACCATCCATTTGTGGATGGCAACAAGCGGGTTGCCTATGTGGTCTGTCACCTGTTTCTGCGTTTGAACGGCAAGCGGTTGGTTGCCGCAAACGCAGAGAAATACCGGATGTTTCTCTCCCTGGCCCAGGGCAATACGGAAGAAGGGGCACTTGCTTCATGGATCCATGCCCATCTCCAGGATCTCTGACAGGCATCAGGCTCCCGGATTTTTGAACATCCCGCGCCAATCGATGGCCTTGGCCCCAAAGTCCAGCCGGGCCTTGATCTCCACCCCGTCCACGTCGAAGCCGACGCGGGTTTCGATGTAGACCCCGTTCTGACCCTCCAGATAGGCATATTCAATGGTGTCGATCTGGCCTGGGTTGGCCGACATGTACCACGCCTTGTCGCCGTTGACGGCAGCATCCAGCCGGGGTTCGGCAATCACCGTCAGGGTGCGCAGGGACTGGGGCACCACGTCGGTGGATTTGGCCGGAACCATGTTCACCGCCAGAAGCTGCTCGGCAGTCACCTCCAAAGCCGCCGGCACGATGATGAAAGCCGGGCGGACATTGATGATGGTCTGGCCATCCACCCCGGTTTGGGTACCCATGCTCTTGCGGGCGATGCCCAGAGTGGCGACGGAAATGGCCGCACCCGCCGCTGCCAGGTTTTTGTGGCTGGCATGGAACAGGGCAATGCCATCCCCCATGTTCGGGTTGGCGGTGATGATGCCCCACACCACGTCGCTCTCCAGATTGGCTGCCGCCACCCCGAACAACTGCGGGATGCGGGTGAAGGCGTTCAGATCGTCGTTGACCAGCACCTGCCGGGAGATGGAGATGATTTTCCCGTAGGTCTCCACCCGGTAGGACTCTTTGCCCTCGCCGAGTGGCCCCCGCTTGTATTCACCCCCTTCGTTGACCTTGTCCAGGGCCGGAGCCTCGCCCAACTGCACCCGCGACATGGCCTTGAAGTCGCTGGCGGTCACCTGTCGACAAAACGGCTGGAAGGTGCGCGGGGCGGCCTCATAGGCGGTGCGCAGGGTTTTGTTGGCCACGTTGGCCAGAATATTCGGAAAATCCGACTCGGTATGGAGTGCCCTGGTGGCCAATTCATACCGGGTCAGCCCCCGGGTGGTGTGGACCCCGCCACCGCCGCTCTCCACAAACATGCGGGCCATCTCCAACAGGGTCAGGCCACGCCACTCGCGGGCAGCGTCGGAGAGTTTGTGCGCCGTCGGATCAAAACGGTGCAGCAGGGCATTTTCCACCGCCAAGTTGCGAGTGGTCCGCTCATCCTGGCCGGTCATCACCACATGGTTGCGGATCTCGCCACTGCTGCTGGACCGCCGGGCCGCCACATCGATGAGACTCCGACGGGCCTCATCCAGGCCGACACCTTCTTTCACCACCCGGTCGGCAAAGCTGCGGTCCACCTTCAGCTTCTCCTGGGCATCGTAGATGTCCACCGTCCGTTGCCGCTCGGCGGCCACCGCCTGCCGGGTCATGGTTTCGGCCTCCTCTGCGCTGGTGGAACGGGTCGGTGCAGGAGGGTCGACGGGCTTGGCCAGGGTGGTGGATCGGACCGTCGTCTCTTCCTGAGGTTTGGCCAGCACAGGCACATCCGTCGCCTGGCGAGTGGCCACTTCGGCGACAGGCTCTGCCGCCACTTCAGTCTTTACGGGTTCGGGCATTTCATCAGCTCCTCTGATTTGGGTCAGTTGACAGGGGTGTTTGGTGGGTTCGTCGGAACGGAAACCTGCACCAGGATCGGCACCAATCGGCACGGCGGACAACTCCAGGGGGATCCAGTCCACCGCCCGCCAGAGCGGCACCTTGCCGCGCTCTTCGGTGACTTCATATTGGCGGACCATATAGCCCACCGAGACGTTGCGCAGGATGCCTTCCTGGACATCCTTGAAGATGGCGGAAACCCCGTCCCGGCTGGAAAAGCGCACAGTGGCGCGGCCTTCTCCGTTGGCAATCCAGGCCCGTTCCAC
>JAMOAX010000068.1:0-15768 GCA_039908555.1 Magnetococcus sp. DMHC-8 | reverse complement strand
CCCATCATGCGCGCTGCCGCCTCCACACCGGCATAATTCAATCCGACAGGCACCCCATTCATGCCCGCCCGGTGCCACTGGGAGGCGCAGGCGACGAACAGAGAGAGGGATGCAGCATTCTCGCGCCAAAGATCAAACCCGACCTCCGGTTGTTCGATCCGCACCCCCATGGCCGCCGCGTCATCCTCCAGCGTGCGCCTCTGGCCTGCCGCCGCCCAGTAGCGGGCGGCATCGATCAGTTTTTTTCCCGCGCCCCACCGGAGGCCGCATGGAAATAGGCGCGAAAAATGGCGGCACGTACGCAGGGGTTGCCGGTCAAAATCCGCCGGTTCTCGGGAAAGAACGGGAAATCCTGGCCATCCTCGGTCTGAACCTCGTCCCAGCCGACCAGAATTTTTTCCAGCAACAACTCGTCGCCACCGCCGCGCGCCACATCCGCACTCTCTGCGGCCTCATCGATAGAGAGCAGTCGGAACCGGGCGTTGAAGCGGCCGATCTCCTGCTGTATGCCATCAGCGGGCGCAGTAACGACAACCGGCCAGGAAAAGGTCTGTTCTTTGGAAACTCGAAACATGCGTACCGACTCCTTATCGTGAAGTGAAAATAATCTCGTCATTGCCCATGTCGGGCTGGAAGAGCAAAGTACATTGCAACATCATGATGCCCTGGTCTTCCGACTGCTTCGGGTCCAGAAACTGGACCTTCGGGGCATCGATCTGCACAATATTGCCGGCGGTGGTGCCGTGGATCAGCTGGAGGGGACCGGTGATGTCGTTTTTGGCCAGTGATTCAACATCCAGATCGGCCACTGTCGGCCATTCGCAGGTCAGTGTGGCCGTGACGGAGCGGTCCGTGATCTCCACCCCCTCGTATCCCACCAGGTTGCGGTAGACAACCTGGAGACCCATGTTGATCTCAATGGATTTCATCACCATCGCCTGCCCGTGCAGCAGAAAAGTGGGTGTGTTGGCGAAGGAGGCCGGTTGCAGCAACGGCTGGGCAGCGTAGACGGGGGCAGGTTGCAACGCCTGGTTTGTGGGTCTCCACAGTCCCGTATAGGCAAACTTGAACACGGGCAAATTCTGAGCCGTCAGAGAGAAGGTAAAAGTGCCCCGCGCACCCAGCAGTTTGGCCAATTGTCCCTGCAGATGATGGTAGATGGCGATGGAGTCAAAACCATCCGACACCGGGCTGTAAACTGCCGAAACCCCGCTGTTGATTGTCTCTTTGCTGGCGCACGCCTTCAGCAAAGCCCCCCACACCGGTGCCGTGCCACGCATGCCCGATCCGGTCGCCTCCACCTCGAACTCCAGACGGCGATGGGAATTTACCTGTGCTTTGGGTGACGCCCCCAAATAGGGGGTGATAAAGGATCGGTCAACCGTCCCGCCATCCAGCGGGGACAAGGTGAGATTGCGCAGAAGGATGGCGTCATCTGCGGACGGAGGCGGGTCCGGGTCTTCTCCGTACGTGGTTTCCTGTTTGGCCAGAATCAGGCGGCGAGAGGCGAGCAGAGACATGGCAACTCCTATCGGTAGCAAACGGTATGCAACAACAGACGCACAGAGTGGCAGAGCACTCCGCAAAACAGTACGGGCTCGGCATTTTCCACCTGAATGCCAGCCACCTCCGACGTTGCCGTATTGGCAACGACATCTCCCAGGGTTTGATCCTCCCGGAACGCCCCCCGGATTGCTTCGATCATGGCGTCAAAGGCGGTCTCTGATGCCCCGTCCGTGCCGATTGCCATCACCCCCCAGATCAACCAGGTGTGCGTCTCGACCCAGCGGCCAATGGAGGGCGCGCTCTCCCGGGTGGCCACCCGCCGCACAAACCATCCGAGCAGCAGCCCATCGGTTACGTACAACTCCCTGAGTGCCTGCTCGCTGCGCAGATATGGCTGATAGGGGTAAATACGGCCGATATCCGGCACATCCTCCAGTCGTGCGATGATGGCTTGCCGAACAGCCTCCAGATCAGCCATGCGCCCCCTCCTGAGCGATCCGCCCGATGGCGGCACGGGCATGTCTCTCGAATATTTGCTGTATGCCGGGCAGGGAGACCGCCAGGGCCTGCTCGAACATGCGCGCCCCCTTGGTGCCACGATGGTGGATTTTCCATTGAATTTTTCTGGCCACCGCCTCCGACTCCTCTTTTTCCCTGATGCCCAGTTTTTGCACCACCCAGTCGATCAGGGGCTGGAGGGGCGGCATGTGCGGCTTGGTTCCCGTCTCAACGGGTGCGGCATAGAGCAGCGGCGACCCCACGCCAAGCACGATACCTCCCTGACGCTGGGAGCTGTCAGAGGTGACCGCCCCCAAAATTTCCCCTCCCTTTACCTCCGGCATCACGGGAGCGATCGATGCCCGCAACACTCCGGTAGCGGTGGGGGTGCGCTCGACAATCTCACGCACCAGGAGCAGTTCCGACTCCAGCACGGCGCGCTGCAACTCCTGGATCACATCCTCCGGTGCCTCCCGCAACCGATCTGCAACCCAGAGCAGTTGACCGGTATCCAAAGCAAACCGGTGTCCGATACTGCTCATCACCACCCGCAGGCACGGATCGGGCGCGGTCGGTGGCTGCCCAGGCTGACCACCACGCCCGCCGCAGGGGTGCGATCCGAATCAACACCCAGCAACTCCCCGTACCTCTGGCGCAATGTCTTGGCCCGGGCCGCATACTCCCGGGCCGGCGTGCTGTGGCTGACCGAGGCGGCCCCGATGGTACTATCCAGGTCGCCACTCTTGGCGATAGCCAGTTGTTCCAACAGATGGGCGGCGGCATAGATGACCACCGCCTCGCGGTCCCGTCCTGACAGGCTGTCACTCTCCTGCGTAAGCTGATGCGAGGTGGTAAACCACAACCGCAACAGGCCGGACGAGAGAGTTATCGGCAGCCGCATCCTCCACCCTCCCGCCGTCTCTTCCAGACGGATGGTTGCCACGTCCAGCGGGGTTGGTGCGACAGAGGGGTCATCTCCTTCGGTCTCGCACTCCCGCAACACAGAAAACCCGGCCTCCCATCCGTCTGGCGGCGACAAGGTCGGGCCAGCCGGCGCAGGCACCTCCGACACCAGGAGACGCGGCCTGGTGTCGGAATAGTGCAGCACGGCCAGAGAGAGGGCGGCATCCACATCGTCGATGGTGACCAGGCTCTCATCCGCCCGGGTCATGCGCCGCGTCAACTCCTGCAGCTCGGCCAGAGACATTACGGCACCACCGCCTTGTACAGGCCCCGATAATCCAACACATTCCCACCGTAAATGTGCCGGATTTTGTAGGTCACCTGGTCGTTGGTAAAGAGACTGCCCTGGGTGGGCGAGTCCTGCACAAACAGCTCCGGCTCCTGGTTGCCATCCAGAAAGCCGATCTCGATCATGGGAATGTCCGCCGGATCGGCAGAGACGCAGTAGTCTGTCGGGTCGGTCCAATACCAGACGGGCACGACCTGGGGCGCATTGCTCTGCAGAAAGGTCTGTTCCTGATTGGTGTTGCGGCGGAACAGGTCGTTGGCGTCCGCCTCCAGATCCGGCGGCACCCACAGCGTTTTTGGCGGAATACCCAACCGATCACCACTGCCCATCTCTGTCTGCGTCAGCATGGCCAGCCGGGCAATGGCCCACGCCGCCAAACCCAAGGGGTCAACGCCCAGGTTGCGATGATCGGCATGGAAAAGGGTTTTGCCGTCGTAGATGACCGGATTGGTGCGCAGAAAATCCAGCACAAACTGCCCCAGAGTGCGCTTGGCAGAGCGTGACAGCTTGGTCGGGATCTGTCGCACAGCCCCCACATCGTCGTTGCGGATCATCTCCAGGGTGAGTTTTTCGATCCCCCCCCGTTTGCCGATCGTATAGGTGGCCTTCTCATCGCTGGGAGAAGAGACGGACGGATAGCTCCCCGCCTCGGGCACATTGGGCAGGTTGCCATACCCCCCGTAGCGGGTGCGCTCCTGGGTGCGAAAATCGTTGACGGGCACAGTCGTGGCCAACTGCCGCCAGACGTCGTAGATCGTAACCTGTCGGTAATCCGCCACCATCCGGCGCGCCATGGCATCGCCCAGGACATTGCTCCAGCTGCTGCTGTCCAGTGCCTCCCGCATGGCGGCGGAGTCGGCACGGTCCACGCGCCCGGTAACGCGCCAGTCTCCCGTCATCGCCCCGTAGGCTTCCCGCAGGCTTTGGCTCCCACCGTTCTCCACAACGCCGGTGAGGACGGCGTCCAGCATCTTGTCAATCTTCTCGCGCTGCCCCTCCACCAGGTGTACACGGCTTCCCCCCAGGCCGGAGACGCGACCGCTCGCCGTGGCGCGCGCCAGGTACTCCCGCTCATCGGTGATGGCAGCGGTCACGGCAGAGGCATCATACGTGGCAGAGCCGGAAAAACGCCCCAGCAACCGATCTTGCGCCACCTGGGGCAGAGCAGAGCTGGCCAGAGCTTCCCGCAGTTGCGTGCGGGCATTCTCTGCCTGTTGGATGCGCTGATCGAGCACGGCAAGATCCGCATCCTTGAGGCTTTCGCGCAGCGGTGCCTCCTGCTGGGCTGGTTGCTCCGGGAATGCCTCCCGGAAGAGAGATTCAACCTCCGCGTCGGAGAGGGCAGCGGCCTCTTTCCCGGCCAACAAATCCGGCCGACGTTTCTGAACCTGTTTGAGTAAAAATTCCTTCATGGCATCCCCTTTTTGCATACTGTTGTCGGCCTGCGCCTCGATCAACGAAATAACCTCTCCACCCGCCCCCGGTTCCACGATCAGGTCCACGGATTTAATTTTTTCAATGGCTGTCACCATCCGCACCGTCTTGCCCGACAGGGTGCCCGGTCTGCTGCGACCTGTGGCATCGATGGAAAGCCCGTACAGATCGGCCATTCCCCTGCCCACCGCCTCGGTCAGGCGGGCCGCCATATCCCCGGCAGACTGGAGAATTTCCAGCGTGGCCTGCACCTCCCCCGTATCGGGAGAGCCGCCCGCCACAAAAACGGCCTCCGTCAGCCGCCCGACAATATTGCGGGGATCTTTGCCCCCACCCTGCAAATGCTCCTGGTCGCCCTTTACCAGTACCCGCGCACCGTTGAAGAGCGATACCGCCTCACGCAGCACACTGTCCGGGTAGAATACCCCGTTACCGGACAGGCCCGACCGAATCACCCGTACCAGAAAACGGCTCCCATCCTTGGCCTCCAGCAGCACGACCGGCGCGCCGGAGGCAGACGCCACCACATACTCCTCCTGCGCCTCTTGCGGCGTTCCCAGGAGGATCTCACCGTTTGCGCCGATGGAAAGCGGATAGGAAAAGAGCTTGCCATCCTCCCGGGCGATCACCCGATCCGCATAGACCGCCTCCATGTTCGGCCAGACACTCTCCTGCTGCACCGCCTTGTAATGCGCCTCCAGGGCAGCGCGTACCCGTTCGATCCAGGCCAGCAGATTGCCTTGCGCCTCCCGCAGGGCAGTGACACCAGAGGCACCGGTAAAGCTCTTCAGCCAGACTTGCCAATCCATTCCAGTCTCTCCTTTCACTCCAACCCGCTTGTTGCGTATGATCATCAATAACGCAATCGGGCCATGGTTTCACCCGGAAGGGCTTCACGATGTTCCGAAAAAAACAGGAAGCTTCGTTTTTTCTTGCATCCCTCCGCAGGATGGTTACACTTGATACCGAGGTGGTCGTCTGGTGGGCGTAGTAAGTCGCGGTTACGCTGATCATCCGGCCCTGGCAGCCGGACATCGACGATGGGGGTCGCGTCCCGTCCGACCACCTCAAATCTTGATGGTTGCCATCTGCTCGCCCCGGTCTTGCTCTGTCGTCCCGCCAGACCGGACATCCCCAATGATCGCCGTATACCGGCCCCGACCCTGTAGAGCAACCCTATCCACCAAGCCACCGGAAACGACATAATTGTGATGCAGCAGGCGGGAACGGTCATCCCTGGCCCGCACCCGAACCACCAGCTTCGCCAGCCGCTCCTCCCCCGGCACTTCAAACACATAGTGCAGGTTGCGATCTTTTTCGCCCCACAGAATGGCTTTGGGGGCGTCCATTTGCCCCAGCAGGTCAACCATCCTCTCCTGGGAGATGGATCGGCCCCAGGCCGCTTTGGCGGGCCTGGCTGGCCTTTTCAAAAGCTTGTCGGAGATGGCAATCTCCAGGGTGGCTGGGTCGATACCATGCTGGCGCAGCACCCCCACCGCCGCCGCCGGCAAGGTTCCCAGGGTCTGCCATTCGCCATCTGGTTGGCGTTTGCCACTCAAGGTGGCCTCCGCCCACTGCCGAACCCCAGCCGCCCGCATGCCAGCCGTCTGCGTCTTGGCATAATTGCCGCTTGTCTCCTCGGCAGAAAACGGCTTCTCCCCAGGGTGCAGCATCTCCCAGCGATCCATGAAGGGCAGGGAGACACAGCCGCAGTTGATCGTCTGCCCTGGCGGCGCATCGGGGTCCCGGGGGTAGAGAATCGGCCCCCCACCCACCAGAAACGGTTTGTCCACCGGCTGCACCTGTCCGTCGGCCAGATCATGGCTGCGCCGGGAGTGAATTTTGCCGGACCGCCGCCACTGCTTTTGCAACCCTTTCACCCCAAACGCCACCGCCTGTTCCATGCGCCCCTGGGCGGCCGCCGAAAAGGCCCGCCCCAGCTCGGTGCGCACCACCGTCAAGGCCCGCCGCCGTCCGCCGCTCTTGACGATGTCAGCAATGGCGGTGGCCGCCTGGGAAGGGGTGTGCAGGCCGGTCATCACCAGGCCAAGCTGCTGGTTGACCGCGTTGGCGGTGCCGGTGGCAACACTGGTCATTTTATGGGTCAGAAAGTGCCGCATCGCCTCCAGTTGCCGCCGATCCAGGGCAGGGGCAACCCCGGCCATCTCAACCCCGGTCACCGCCAGGGGGGCGTCCACCAACCGCACACCGGCATTCCAGCTATCCTCGGCCCCGGCCACCACCACCCGCCCGGCCTCCTGGGCATACTCCTGCAGCCTGTTGTTCACCTGTTGTTGCAACTGCGGAAAGTACCATTGCTGCCAATCAGTCGGTTGATTGCCCAGAATGGTCTGAATCTCCACTGCCGTCACCCGCAGCAGGCGATCTATCTCTCCCGCTGTGTCTGCCTGAATGGCCGTGGCACCATGCACAGCCCGCGCTATCGCCTGCTCGGCCTCTTCTTGAACAGTCACGGCTCAGCCTGGTCGGGGAAGGGTCGGAACATGGCCTGCTCCTGGGCGGCACCGCCCTCCGTCAACACTTTTTCCAGCTCCGTTGCCGCCTCAAACTCCACCCCCAGACGGGTTGCCACCGACTCGATCAGGCGCAACGCCAATTCGTGGGAGATCAGGTTGTTGTTGATCGCGGCGGCCACGGCCACCACCACCTGTTGCAAGGACGCCGCATATTTGGCCACATCCTTGACAATCATCTCCGGGAAGATCGCCCGCACCCGCCGCTGGGCATCGTCAAGCTCCGGCATCTTCTTGCCCTGCGCCTCCAATCGTCGGCGCAAGACATAGCTGCCCACATCTTCCAGGAAATATTTGATCAAGGTCTGGCGCACCGTGAAAATTTTGGCCGTCGGGTCCGACATGCTCTCTCCCGTGGAGCGGTTGATATCCCCGCCACCACCAAACCAGTGCTCCGGGATGGTCCCGCCCCCAAGTACATGGTTGCGAAACAGCCGCCCCAGCTCGGTGGAATCCGTCGCCTGCAACCCCGGAGTCACCGCTTCCCACTTTTCCGCGTCGTTATGCACCCGCACCCCGCCCGGCTTGGGTGGGGCAATCTCCTGGGCCCGCCGCCGGATCTCCTCCGGCGTGCCCCCCTCCAGGGTGACATCCCAGACAAAGGCCCGCAGAAACAGGGAGCGATCAATCTCCCCGAACAAAAAATGGTCGTAGCCGTCAATCCAATCCGCCAGTGGCAAGAGATCGCTGTGGCCACCGCTGTTGGAGACGTTATTGATGGCAAAATAAAAGATTTCGCCATCGGTAAAGCTTTCGCGCAGCTTTATGGCGGCAGGCATGAACAGCTCATCATCCACCCCGTTGATAATGACCCGGTACCGCTTCTGCCGCCCCTGGTCGTCCGCCTTGGTGATCACCCCGATGGCCTGCCGACCGTTGTCGGGGTCACGCACCACCTGCTCCACCCGCCCAGGGTCCAGATAGCCCAGTCGCACATGGCCACTGTGCGCGTTGGGGAACGCTGCCCAATACAGTTCACCGTACAACGCCAGCTCGCGCACCATCTCAAACATGGTGATCCCCATGCGATTGATGGGGTCGCGCCAAAACGCATCCAGCCACCCTTGTCCCTCGGGATCATCCACCTGCAACGAAACCCCATCCGAGAGGATGAAGGCCAGGGGCAGCTCGATAACCCGGTTGGCCAAAGGGTTGGTGCGCCATAAATAATAGGCAATCTCCCGCATGCGTTCCGCTTCATGCTGTGGCAGATCCCGACGGCTATCCTTGCCCGTCAGCCGCCGCCAGCCATCTTCGTCCGGGTCTATCGATACCCCCAATGCCTCTCGCAACGGGGTTTTTCCGGGTGGTGGTGAAGAGGTTTTGGTCTGTTTTTTCATTTTTTAAACCACCTGAAAGGAGTGGCAAGCTGGTCGCGCCAGTTGCGGTCACGGAAGGAAGAGCGGTAGGTGTCCGGGGGCGGATCGATGGAGACACCAGAATCCACCGACGCCCGCCTTTTTACCGCCAGATCGAACAGCATATGCAGGGCGTCCGGGCCGTCATCATGGGCGTCCGACTCGCCAAAATACCGAAGCTGCTCCAGCAGTATCGTCTGCCGGGGGTGAAACAGGATCAGGCCGTTGGTGATGTGCGGTTGCAGGGACTCGATGCGCGATTTCTTGTCGGTTTTGGGCTTGAAGCCCCGCGCCGGAACGGGAACGCCCGCACGTGCCGATTGGCGCACCAGTTCATCTTTGAAAAAATCCTGAAACTGCACGCTCTCCACTACCCAGGAGAGGCAGTCATACTTTTCTTGGAGTTCGATCACCCGGCTGATAATCTCCTCCGGCAACCGGGGCCGAATATCCGCCTCCACCACACAGAGCCGGCCGGCCTCCCGATCCAGCCCCCCCACCAGGATGGCAGAGGGGTCCCCCCGCTTGCCCGATTTGCCCATGGATGGGTCCACGGCACCAAAAAACATCCATTTCGGGTTGGGTTCATTCCAGAATTGGAAGGCGGCAAACAGGGCATTCTCGGAAAGGGGGGCATTTTGCAGCTCGGAGTCAAAGGCATCCGCCCCGTCCCGCACACGGATCTTCATCAGGGTCAGGAGAGGCCGCACGCTGGGCCAGGAGACCACCGCGCCCTCTTCCATCATCTTGCGGTGCCTTTGAAAGAATCCGTCCGCCACCGTCTCCCCGTCGATCCGCAGCACCTGCTCCCACTCCTCCCACAGGTCCATGCGGTCCGGCCACTGGATGATGGCGGAAAACCGCTCGGACTCCCACATCTTGTCCCGCAACAGGCGAGAGAGGAGGGAATCATGGTGCAACACAGTGCCAACCACCAGCACGTGCATGGAGTCGTTCGCCGGACCCAGCCGTAAAACGGTCATCCTCAGCCATTTGTCCAGCTTGTCCCGCTGGGTCCGGCTGCGCACATTCTCATCATTTTCCAGGTCGTCACAGATGACGAGGTCGGGACGGTAGGGGCCATGAAAAAAACCACGCATCCGCTTGCCGGAGCCGAACGCCTGAATTTTGATATTGTTGCGGGTGACGATGACCCCCTCTTTCCAGACGGAACCCTCGCCAACCAGTTTGGGAAAATCCATTGCCAGACGTTGATTGACCTCCAGCTCCGCCTTGATGCTCTCCAGCATGGCGGCCGCCTGGTCGTAGGCATCCATGATGATGGCAACACAGTGACTGCGCCCGGTAACCACCCGCCAGAGGACGAACATGCGGGAGATGATGGTAGATTTTGCCTCACCACGCGGGGCGGCGATGGCCAGGTGGACGCCGGTGCCTTTCTGGTCCAGTCGGGGCAGTCTCTCGAACAGATACCGGTGGAGAACGCTCTGTTCGGAGCTGACCAGGTGAGGGAAATAGGTCTGCGCAAAAAATTCCAGGCTCTGCATGGCCTGCTTTTGACGCCTGGCGGATGCTGCTGGATCTGCTGCAAATCCGCTCGTATCCGCCTCTATCTGGCGGCGGAACTCCTCACGCCATGCGGCCATCCCCCCCAGGAATTTCTTGGCATTCAGCGGCTCAGCCATATTGTCTCGCCAGATGCTCGCTGAATGGCTCCAACAGCTCCATGAATGTCACCACCTGGTCGGGGTGACGGGTGCGAATAAACTCGCCCAACGCCTGCAGCACCTCCATCGCCACACCCAGCCGGGAGAGTTCAGGGGCTGCCCGCCCCAATTCGGACATGTATTTGTTGAGGGAATAGGCCAATGAGGCAATCTTGCTGACCTGCTCCTCGGCGGGAAGACTGCGAATTGCCTGAATGGCCTCATGGTGGAGGACGAGAAACTCCCGCATGATATTCTGGACCAGCTCCCCGTTGTTGCTGGACGAGAGGATTCGGGCATCCCGCAGCCGATCCCAATCATCGGCACCGGTAGCGGCCCGCTTCCAGGCCCGCGCCGTCGCCTCGGGCACTCCCGCCCGCTCGGCGGCCACAACCAAAGACGCGCCGGCGATATAGGCGGCGCGGACAGTGTTCCGCTCTGTCGGTGAGCGGGCCATCAGGAGCCACTCATGGCTGTCTTGACGAGTTGCGCGTTCAGAGACATCAAGCTGGCTTTGGGGTCCGGCCTGCGCACGCCCGTCATCAGATCCCGCCCCAGAGCGACATCTCTGCCTTTTCGGCTCATCTGTACCGATATCACGCCATCAACCTGATCCAGACTGACCAACCCGTTTTCCTCCAGCCAGACCGCGTGCTCGGTCAATTGCTGCACGCTGATCACCAGATGGTCACACAACAGTTCCAGGTCGAGGGTATACTCGACAGCATAGAGCAGTGCCTGCAGCACTTTCAGGCGCATCAACTCTGTCGTGAGGGTGGCAAGGCTTTTGTTCATCTTGTCTCTTTGCTCAGCAAGTGCTCGTAAAGAAGTCCCAACCTCTGGTCAACGCTTTCCATCATGCGCCGCAACCCTTCCGTTTCAGCACACAGTCGCGTGGTCTGGTTGCGGACAATGTCCAGCGATTCCGATGTGGGGAGGTGTTTTATTTGCGTTTCCAGCTCTGTGATACGGGTCTGGATTTGAACGTCCCGGTCTTCGCTTTTTTGCACCGAGGCATCAAACTCGTCCCGTGGCACAAAGGAGTGGCGCAAAGTCCAGGAACCCCAGGCGGATAACGCGGCAACCACGGCCCCAAACCCGGTTATGCCGACCTGCCACCACCCGCTGTCGCTCCATTCGGCCATTAGGCTTTCTCCCGGCTATTTGGCCGCCAGCGCGTGCCAGTTGCGGATAAATTCCTCTTCCGATCCGCGCCCCATCGGGGTGTTGTAATATTTTTTCCAGTAGCGGGCCAAACCGACCAGGTCGTCCGCCTGGGGGATGGGGGCACTGACCCGGCGATAGTGCAAGCGGCACATCACCGCCGCCAGCAGCAAATCGGTGGCCATCCTCTCCGGGTCAGGCTGGGTCGGCCAATACTGCGCGAGTTTTTTCTGAATCTCCGGGCGGTTGGCGATAAAGTTGTTCCAGATGTCGTGGTAGGTGGCCGGTTCCATCTGGAACACCCCGACTGCCGGACCGCCCCCCACCTGCCGCAGATAGTGGCCCAGCCCGGATTCCTGAGCAGCTGTTCCCAGAAGCAAGGCCCGCGCTCCGGGAGACTCCATCTCCAGCAACGCCATGGCGGGAGCGATGACGCAACGTGTAAACTGTTTGGGATTGATCATCTTTCTTATCCTTGTTTCGGGCAATGGAGACGATTCCAGCCGCTACGCGCTGCTGCCGGGATCTCTGGAAACGGCCAAAATCCCCCCGGCCACCATGGTGCCCAGTTGAGCAATGGCCTGGAATTTGTCCGGATCGATCTGCGCCCCGAAGGCAGTAGCCGCCAGCGCAACCCCGGCGTAGGTGGAGGGCTCGGTAAGGCGCGCACCCACATACCGGCCTGCTGCTCTCAGCCAGGAGGGGATGATGGGTGTGCTCGCATCTGACCGGGCCTGCCGCACTATGGCATCCAACTGCTCCCTGGTCAGGGTGATGGTGTCCTGGTTCGTGCTATCTTCCGACATGGCAACCTCCTCGACAGGTAAAATTGAGATAAAATTAAGACGGATCGGGCGTTACCGGCTCAGCGGCCTGCTGTGTCGCAACGCGCCTGGCTTCGGCAATCAACTCCTCCACCGCCTCCACCATGTGTGGCCGCATGGCTGGCCGCGACACATCGCTCGTGTTCACATAGGCAAACAGCCAATCCTCAGCAGACTGGGCAAGCAGCAACATCCCCCCCCCCTCTTTTTCAGGGTTCATGGCTCTCTCCTTTTCCGGCTGAACAAATTGAAAAATTGAAATCGTGCTGGTTACTGCATACGATGCCCTGGTGACACAGCAGAAAGCTACCGGAAGGAGTTCACGATCTAACCAAAATCAAAGGAGAGCTGTTTCGATGGTTGGGGGGTTTTATTCAGGATGGCGCGCACCTGCCGCTCGCTGAGACGATACTTGAGGGCCAGGCGCGCGGTGGTGATGCTGCCCGCATCATACTCCTTTTCGATCAGCCGGTTGCGCGCACAACGCAACGCCTTGTCCCCTTTGGGAATGTAAAGTTTTTCGTTGGCGTAGTGTTGGATGAGCCGACGGGCAGACTCTGACCCGATCACATCAACCAGCTCACGCGCCTTCTGCGACAAGGGCGGCTCAAAATTATCGGGAACGGATAACTCCGTGCCTCCGTAGCGCACGGACAGCTCCATGGCGGCCGTCAGGCCGGTCACCCGGATCAGTTCCTGGAGTGTCGGCGGCAGCTCGCAGACCGCAAAATCCATCTCCTGGGCGGCCTCCAGGAGAGTGGTCATGGCTGGTACTGTCTGCGGTTGGCGGCAATCTGCAGGGCAGAAACCAGAGAATGCAGCTCCGCACCGGTCAGGAATTCCAACACCACATCTCCCTTTTGTGCCTCGAACATTTTCTTGGCCGTACCCCGCACATAACCCCAGTTCCAGCCGTTGGCGCAGATCAGCGCGTACAACTTGCGATACATGGGATTCTTGTCGGGGTTATCCCAGTTGCCGGGGCGTCGCAGCCAACGCCCGGCAGGAGGGGTCGCGGTGGCGGTCGAGGCAGGAGCAGCCGCCGGGGCAGTTGGCCGCCACCCCAGACGCGCACACTCCATCAGCACCTGCTCCATCTCTTTTTGGCTCATCCCTTTGCTGGACTCTTTGCCGGTGACGCCTTGCAGCAGGGCGCGATACTCCTCCTCATTCAATCCCAATTGCTTCC
The DNA here is from genome assembly GCA_039908555.1 of Magnetococcus sp. DMHC-8. Taxonomy (GTDB): domain Bacteria; phylum Pseudomonadota; class Magnetococcia; order Magnetococcales; family Magnetaquicoccaceae; genus Magnetaquicoccus. Next base: position 2,342 of record JAMOAX010000068.1, on the reverse strand, counting down.
GGGCGATATGGACGCGGGCCCGCAGGCTGATCAAGGGATCTTTCAACTTTTCCATCTTAGTCGCTCCGTCTGTTGCGTCGGTTCACCATCCGGGACAGCCCGAAACAAACCAGCCAGGCCAGAAGATAGAGCGTGAAAGCGGTCCAGGCGGAAACCTTTGGCCAGAGAATGATCATCTCAGTCAACCCTCTCCGGCTTACCCGCCAGGCCGCAATACCCCCGCAATTTCTCACCGGGGCTGGCTGTCAGCTCCCCCACCCACCGCCAGGCCATGCATGCTCCCGGCATGCAGGGGATGACCAGGTTCTGCTTGGCCTGATAAACTGCCGATCCTCGCGCTTGGCAGCACCACACTCCACGGGCTTCATGAGGGGTCAAGAGCATGATCCCTCCCCTGCGCCTCACAGTGGCCGCCAGCATGATCCGGCAGGCAGATATCCCCCAGATGGGCGCGGTGCGGGCACTGCCCGCAATTCTGCAAGAAAAACTCTGTATTGGGCTGTTTTGCCTCGTTCATTACGCCACCTCTTCCAGTTTGGTCTCAAACGGCTCCACGATAAAATTTTCCACCTGGTCAATCTTGATCCCCGGCACACCCGCCACCGCGCCATGGTCGGCCAGGATGGCCTCCTTGTTGACCTCCTCCTTGGTGCGGATGAACCGATCCAACCCTCTCGTGCGCAGGAGCTCCAACAGCACATCAATCCCTTTCAGAATCACCTTCGGCGGCGACATGCGCCATTTGACGGTGCCGGACGGAAACTCGTGAAATTTGACCTTGCCGCTCTGTGTCAGTTCGGCACGGTGAGACTCACACCAGATCTGAATGCCCTGCTGCTGCAAGCGGATCTCCTCTTCCAGGGGCTCCAGTCTGGCCTTGTGCTCCCGATTGATTTCGGCCATCTGTTCATCCTTGTCGGCGTGGACGCGGACCCGGTCCCGTTGCAGTGTGCCGATACGGGCGATGGCGCGATCCACATCATCCCGCGACTGCGGCACCGGAAAGGTGGCTGCCTGGGTTTTTACGCGTTGTTTGGGTACTCCCATGGTGTGTAGCTCCTTGATCAAATAACAATGGGTGAATGGTGTTGGTGTTGGGATCAAAAAGTTGTTGCTTGGCCGGCCTCCATACGGGTGCCATCGGGCCGACATCCCGCACCAGATGCCAGCCCGTCAGAGTACGGTACGGCACACAAGCCACGATGCCAGCACTGCACAACGCCTCAAGGTAGGAGAGCAGAGTGGGTAACAGGTTCTTTTCCATGTCACGCGGCCAATCGACCAGAACCGCGATCATGTTCAGAGTGGCGGGTCGGCCACCCCTGGCACGTAGCACCTTCATTACCCTGTCACACAATATGCCGTTCATCTCAAATCCCCCTCACGGCGCGACGACGCAGGCCGGCCTTCAGCTCTCTGATTTTGGCCAGACGCGGAGTCAGGAACCGCATGGCAGAGAGGAAAATATTGAAAGTACTCCGATAGGCATCCTCCATGACGGCGATACTCTGGAATCTGAGCAGGCCAATCTCCCGCAACATCTGCTGTTCCTGCTCCCGGCTTGCCTTGCGGGTGCGACGATCTTTCTTGCCCTTGCTCATGCCGATAAACTCCATTCCAAAACAGGGTGGACGGTGCCGGTATTGGGGTCAAAAGCCTGCCTCTTGCCGGGTTGCCAGACGGGTGCCTTGGGGCCAGGATCGGAGACGATCACCCACACCACATGGCCGGGGCTGGTGAGGGCAGTGCCGGCAGCGCGATGACGCAATCGCAGCAAAATCCCGACAGACTCCAGACCCCTGAAATATTTGGCCAGATTGTTGGCATTCTCCCGACCATCACAATCCAGCACCCGCAACAAATCCGGGATCGTGGACTTGCCGCCTTTGCGACGCAGGGCCTGCCACGCCCGATGCCGCAACGTTCTCTTGTTCGCATTCGCCTGTCCATCTGGCCGCAACTTCTCGCCTGCATTCGCCGCTGCCACCCCCGCAGCGGTCAGACTCCATTGCCGGTTGACCACGACCGCCAGGCCATTGTCGCGGAGCGTGTACAGCCCGGTACTGATCTGCTCCGGCTGCCGATCGGGAAGCCGTTTTGCCAACTCCGCACGCAACGCCGACCCTCCGACCAACGCCAGCAACACCTCCTCTGCCACCCACCGCCCGCTCATGACGCCCTCGTCGGCCTGACCGGCCGCACCAGGCGGGGCGACTCATCCCGCCAGTCATGTGTGATGACTTCCCCCGCCATATGGGCCCGCGTAACAGGATTCAACTTGTTGCGCCTGGCAAACTGCTCCACCAGGGCAATGGCGTTGACAATCTCCCGGTACCGGCCAC
>JAMOAX010000067.1:0-15783 GCA_039908555.1 Magnetococcus sp. DMHC-8 | reverse complement strand
GTTGGGGCAGCCGGTCCTGCCGGATTTGGCCGCCTGCCCTCGCGGAGTGGAACTGGTGGTGCTGGCGGTGCCCGCTTCCCAGGTGTTGGCGCAGGCCAGGCTGGCCGCCTCCCGGGGTTGTGTGGCTCTACTGGTGATGAGCGATGGTTTCAGTGACCGGGACGGGGAGGGCACCGGTTGGGAGGAAGCCCTGGTCCGGTTGTGCCGGGAGCGGGGCATGGCGTTGCTGGGGCCGAATTCCCTGGGGATCATCCACCGTCAATGCGGTGTGAATGTGACGCTGACCCGCACCATGCCGCCGGTCGGGGGGATCTCCCTGTTTGCCCAATCCGGGGCGGTTTGTGCAGCCGCCCTGGAATGGTTGGCCTCCCGCCAGTTGGGTGTGGCCAAGATGATCAGCCTGGGCAATCAGGCGGGGATCACGGCGGCCCAGTGCATGTCGCATCTGGCCCATGATCCGGATACCCGGGTGATTGCCTGTTGTCTGGAGTGGATTACCGAAGGGGGCGCCTTTCTCAAGGCCGCCACCGAGGCTTCCCAGAGCAAGCCGGTGGTCATGCTGCTGGGCGGGGGCAGCGAATGGTACAAACGTCCTGCGGTGCGTCAATCGGGTTATCTGCTGCACTCGCCGGCCCTTTTCAACGCCGCCTGTGATCGCACGGGTATTCTCCAGACCGCCGGCTTTCAGGAGTGGCTGGATGCCATTCTGGCGCTGGCCCGTGCTCCCCTGCCGACCGACAACCGGGTGGCGATCATCACCCGTGGCAGCGGTCCCGGGGTGTTGAGTGCCGACATGCTGGACCGGCATGGTATGCGTTCGGTGGGGCTGGCCGGGCACCTGGTGGTCTCTCTGCAGCCCCACCTGCCGCCGGGCAGCGTGCTGGATGGTCCCCTGGAGCTGGGCAGCATGGCCCGACCCGAACACTATCGGGCCGCCGTGGAGGCGGTGCGGCAGGACGGGCAGGTGGATGCCATCATGGTGGTGATCACGCCGCCTTCCACGGGTGCCCTGGCGGATATTCTGCCGAGCCTGTGTGCGGATGGGGAGGCCCATAAACCGTTGCTGGCTGTCCTGATGGGCGGGGAGCCGATGCGGACCGGGATGACCGCACTGGACTGCCTGGGTTTGCCCTGTTATCCCACCCCGGAACGGGCTGCTGCGGCTCTGGCTGTCCTGGACCGCTACGGGCGCTGGCGACGGCGTCCACCCCGGGTGGTGCCCTCGTTTGCCGTCAATCCGGGTCGGGTGCGGCGTCTGCTCCAGCGCTGCACCATGCTGGGCGTGCGTCAACTGGCCGATCTGGAGTCCAAACAGCTCGTGCAGGCGTATGGCATCGTCGTTCCCGAGGGAGAGGCAGCCGGCACGGTGAACGAGGCCCTGGAGATTGCCGAACGGGTGGGCTATCCCATTGCCCTGCATCTGCTTTCCCCGGAGTTGCATCAGGTGCATGACATGGCCATCCGTCATGTCAATGTGGCTGGTCCCCAGGCGGTCCGGGACGCCTTTGACCTGCTCACCCTGCGTTTTGCCAACCGGGTGCCCGACGGTCGTCTGGAAGGGGTGTGGGTCGAAAAAGTGCTTTCGCATGGTCGGTCCATGCTGATGGGCATGAAGCGGGACCGGCAGTTCGGCCCCCTGCTGCATGTGGGGAGTGCCAATCCCCTGGCGCTGGATGACACCGCCAGCCAACTGGCGCCCATCACCGGCGAGGAGGCCATGGCCATGCTGAGGAGCGCCTGTTGCCAGCGCCCCGCCAACGACCTGTACGATGAGCTGAACGACGACGAATTCCTGGTGGTGGCAGAGGTGTTGCAGCGGGTCAGTCAACTGGCGATGGATTTTCCCGAAATCGGTCGTCTCCAGATCAACCCCCTCATGGTGCGCCGGGCCGGTTTGCCGCCGGTGGCCACCGAATGTGAGATCCATCTGGTCCCGCAGGAGAACCGGCCATGACCCATCCGCTTGCCCCTCTGGATACCCGATGGGAGATCCGTTATGCCGCGATGGTCACCCACGCCAAGGCGGCGGTACAACGCATCCAGCCGGGGCAGCGGGTGTTTCTGGGCACCGGGGCGGGGATGCCGCAGGCCCTGGTGCGGGCTTTGCTGGACGACCGGGCCCGTCTGGCCGATATCGAAATTGTCACGCTGTTGCTGGCAGGCGACCTGCCATGGGCATGGCAGGGGTTGGCGGACTCCTTCACCCTCAACACCTTTTTTATCGTGGAGGCGGTACGCCCCCTGGTGCGGGCCGGTCAGGCCGATTACACCCCCATCCATCTGTCGGACGTGCCCCGCCTGTTTGCCAGCGGGCAGTTGCCGCTGGATGTGGCCCTGATCCAGGTCACCCCGCCCGACATGGCGGGCAAGGTCAATCTGGGGGTGGCGGTAGATGTGGTGCGTTGTGCCACCGAACATGCCCATCTGGTCATGGCACAGGTCAATCCCCGTCTGCCCAGGACCCATGGTGATGGGGCGTTGTCCGTCTGGGATCTGGATCTGTTGATCCCGGTGGAGGAAGATCTGCCGGAGTGGCCTTTGCCCCCTGCCGATGAGACCATGGAACGCCTGGGGCGCCACGTGGCCGCCCTGGTGCCCGATGGTGCCACCATCCAGATGGGGCTCGGGCGGGTGGCCCAGTCGGTGATCCGGCACTTGCACGACAAGAAAAATCTGGGCATCCATACCGAGATGATTTCCGATTCCATCCTGGATTTGCTGGCTTCGGGGGCGGTGACGGGCCAGCACAAGTCCCTGGATGAGGGTCACGTGGTCACCAGTTTTGCCCTGGGCAGTCGGCGGTTGTACGAGGCGGTGCACGACAATCCCCTCTTTGTCTTTCGCCGTACCGAGTATGTCAACGATGTGCGCACCCTGGCCCGGCAACAGCACCTGGTGGCCATCAACGGGGCCCTGCAGGTGGATCTGACCGGTCAGGTTTGTGTGGACTCTCTGGGTTCCCGGTTTTATTCGGGGATGGGGGGGATAGTCGATTTTCATGCGGGTACCGCCCTGGCTCCGGCGGGCAGGGCCATTGTTGTTCTGCCCAGTACGGCCCGCAAGGGCAAGGTATCACGGATAGTCACCTGTTTGACCCTGGGGGCCGGGGTGGCCTTGAACCGGGGCATGGTGCACTATGTGGTCAGCGAATACGGAGCGGCCTATCTGTTCGGCAAGACCATTCAGGAACGGGCCCTGGCCCTGATCAGCATTGCCCATCCGGATTTTCGGGTGCGCCTGCTGAAGCGGGCGGTCAAACTGGGGTATGTGCGACCGGAAATGGGCGAGATGGATGGCCAGATCTGGGTGGGCAGCCGGGAATTGCGGACCTCCCTGTTGCTGGAAAGCGGGCGCCTGGTCACGTTTCGTTCTTCCCGTCCCACCGATTGGAAGGCGATCAAGAGCATGCTTTATTCCCTTTCCGAGGGGACGGTCTATCGGCGTTTCATGAGTCATGTCAAACGCTTTCCGCTTAACAGATTGAAAAATTTTACTTTTATCGATCAGCGTCGGGATGTGGTGGTGGTGGGTGTCCTGTTTGATGGTCAGGATGAGCAGGTGGTAGCCATTGGCGGGTACAATGTGGATGGGGCCGTCAACCGGGCGGAGGTGGCCTTTCTGGTGCGGGATGAGTGGCAAGGGCAGGGGATCGGTACGTTCATGATGCGCCACCTGGCCGGAGTGGCCCGCAGCGTCGGGTTGGCCGGTCTGACCGCCGAGACCCTGATGGACAACCGTCCCATGCAGGAGGTACTGAAAAAATGCGGTTTCACGGTGCAGACCCGGTTTGACGGGGAGACGGTCCATTTTGATATTGATTTTTGAGACGGACGCTGCGACGCTGACGGATGACCCGAACTGGTTGACCCGACAACAGGAAGGTATGGCATGATTACGCGCCTTGCTCTACAAAATTATGGTCCGATTACGGCAATCGAGTGGGACCGGTTGGGCCCGATCAATCTGGTGATCGGCGCCAATGGCACGGGCAAAACCACCATCCTGAAGGCCTTGTACAGTGCCGTTCGTACCGTGGAGGAGTATTTGCGGGGGGATGACAGGACGCCGGTCGACGAACTGCTGGCAGCCAAACTGAAAGGGGTGTTTCAACCGGATAAACTGGGGGATCTGGTGACAAAAGGCACAAAAGAGCCCCTTGTGTGCCTTCTGGAACTGACCGGACAACAGGCAGATGCCAACGGTTATCTGAAGTACCGTTTTGGAGCGCATACCACACGCTCCCTGCCTGATGTGGAATGGGGATATGCCTTGGCCAGTCGGGATATCAATTCCATTTTTCTGCCAGCCAAAGAAGTTCTTTCATTGCATAAAATTATTTTAAAAAGCCGGTTGCTTGACAAATTGAACGGGTTTGATGATACCTGTCTGGATCTGGCTGTTGCCCTGAACACGAGCCCACGACCAGGCGATCAAGGGAGTGTTGTGGCCTCTGCCCGCAAAAAGTTGGGGGCGATCATCGGCGGCAAGGTGGCGTATGATGACGAAAGCAAATTGTGGTATTTCCAGCAGGGTCGTTTCAAGTATCTCATTGGGTTGACGGCAGAAGGCATCAAGAAGATTGGTATTCTGGATGTATTGCTCGGCAATCGCTATCTTACGCCCGGTTCAACCGTGTGTATTGACGAACCCGAAGCAGCATTGCATCCCAAGGCCATCTCTCAGTTGTTCGATGTGATTGCCGATCTGGCGCTTGGCAAGGGAGGAGAGGGTATCCAGTTTTTTCTGGCCAGTCACTCTTATTTTGTCATCAACAAGCTGTATTTGATTGCCCATCAAAAAAATATTTCCATTCCCGTTCTGTACGAAGAGGATGGGCAGTGGCAACGTGCTGATCTGAGGCATGGCATGCCGACCAACAGTATCATTGAAGAGTCGGTGCAACTGTATCGGGAGGAGGTGGAACTGTTGCTGTGATAACCACCACCACCGCCATCATGGAATCCGGCATGACCTTTGGTCCCTATCCAGCGGGGCATTGCTGGCATATTGAGAAGAGCAGGGTGTATGCCAGCAATCAACAGGGTGTCAAAATGGCCGAGTTTCTTCTGCTCAGGGACAATGCCATCTGGATCGTTGAAGCCAAATCCAGTTCTCCGCGCCCGGAGGGTCGGCAATCGTTTGACCGGTTCCTGCACGAGATGCAGCAGGTAATGCACAATGCGCTGTGGCTGTTTCTGGGTGTGCGTCTGGGCAGACATGGACCGGAGGCCCTTGGCGACCTGCCCGTTGCCTTCCAGTCGGTCAACCTGGCGACCATCGGTTTCAAGCTGGTTTTGGTGATCAACGGGCACAAGCCAGAGTGGCTGCTCCGCTTGCGGAACAGTCTGGCATGCCGTTTGATGGCCAATATGCGTGCCTTGGGTTTGCAGGAGAGCACGATTTTTGTCCTCAACGATGCAATGGCACGCCAGAAGGGGTTGATCCAATAAATGTATTTTTTCAGGCAAAAATGTATCGTGCACGACGTGCCCTTGAATGATACGCACAATGGTCCTGCCATGCCAGAGGTCATTTTACAGAGGAGTCTGACTTGATGATCGGTGCTCAACACATTGCCCTGGTTGATTGGCTGGTGCGCCAGTGGTGGCCTGGAGACCGCGCAATGACGGTGATTCAGGGGTTTCCAGGCTTGGGTAAGACATTGGTTGCGGAAGAGTTTTTTCGTCGTATGCAGGGTATTCCGGTCGCACCTCTTGCTGTTTTTGTGGATTGTCCAGAAGGGGAATGGGATGCGGATGCCCTCCTGCTGGAACTGGCGGAAGCACTGGACGGCAAGGGCAACCGGGAATTGCTCCGCCATTTGGATGCGGGGACTCTCAACCCAATGGCCTTGTATCGCTTTCTGGCTGGTCACAATGTCTTGATCGTGATTGACGAGGCGCAACGGTTGTTGGACCCCCATTCCGGTCATTTGCGAGACTCATGGCGGTCTTGTTTTGAGAAGTTGGCGAGATTGTCCTCAGCATCCGGGGGGAAAGTGTTGCTGCTTTCCAGTCGGGAGATGGACGCGACTGAACGGTGGCGGGAACGGGTGGAGTCCCACACTCTGCAGGGGCTGCCAGGCAAAGATGCTGTGCGGTTTTTGAAAGAACTTTTGGATGAACATCATCTTGGTAAATGTGTGGCTGCTGGTCGGCACCAGGATGTGGTGCAATGGCTGGGCTGTAATCCCCGGGCCATTCGCTTGCTGGTGGCGGAATTGCGTCGGGATACCCTGGACGAGATTATCGGGTTGGTGCCGGAGGCATGGCAAACCCGTCACCAGACCGTTTCACCCGCCTTGTTGCGGGCTTTCGAAGAGAAAATATTGCAACGGGCCGAAGAAAGGTTGGAGCAGGAGACCCGCATATTTCTGCGTCGGTTGGCGGTCATGCGCGTTGCGCCCGATCTGGATGCGATGCGTTTTCTTGCCCCGTCTGGGACCGATATGGAGGCGATGCGCAATGAGCTGATTGACCGATTCATGCTGGAGTTGCGTGCAAATCGTTATGTTATGCACTCGGTGTTGCGGGCAACAGTGCTGCGGCAACTGGATGATGGGCAGCGGCGCAAGGCTCACGATGTGGCGGGCCACTATTTTGCCCGTCCTTTTATGGCCAAGCAGGTGGCGGGAAGACCGGACCATATCAGTCGTTCCTTTCTCGAGGCGCGTTACCATCTGACTCATTCTGGTAATACCCAGTCACTACAGCAGATTGCACAAGGGATGGAGCAGCATTTGCGGCAGAAAATAGGATTTGTCACTCCGTTGCCTGCTCATCCTCAGGAGAGGGATGAACAGATCGGCCTGCTTTCCGCCTTGCTGGAAATACCCGGGGCCTACGGATTGGAATACTACCTGGCGCGATTATTACTGAAACGTTGCCAACCAGGAGACGAACAAAGTGCCTTGGTCCATCTGCAACGTGCGACCGGTCCTCGGAGTCCAGTGGAGGCATGGGCGCTTCGAACCCGTCTGGAACACCAACTGAAGGTGGATTTTTTATCCACTTTGGAAAGAGGCATCCAGTCAATTCCTGCTGATGCAGGTCTTGTTTCGTTGTACCAATTGGGCGCGGATCTTTTGAGCCAGGACGGCAGACGCCCGGAGGCGATTGAATTGATCCATAAAGGGATTGGTGTTATTCCTGCTGATAAAAATCTTTTTTCATTGTACCAATTGGGCGCGGAGCTTTTGAGTCAGGACGGCAGACGCCCGGAGGCGATTGAATTGATCAATCAGGGGATTGGTGTTATTCCTGCTGACAAAAATCTTTTTTCATTGTACCAATTGGGCGCGGAGCTTTTGAGTCAGGACGGCAGACACCCGGAGGCGATTGAATTGATCAATCAGGGGATTGGTGTTATTCCTGCTGACAAAAGTCTTTTTTCACTGTACCAATCAGGTGCTAGACTCTTTAAGAGAGAAGGAAAACAGGAAGCGGCATTAGATTTGTTGCGACAAGGGTTTTCCCGTCTAGGTATGAACCGCGGGTATCCGTTGGTTGAAGATGCCATCTTCCTGGCAGCACAGGAGAGAAACATGCCGTGGTTGCAGAGCATATTGGATCGCAACGACTGGGGAGAGATTGACAAGAGGCAGCGATTGTTGGGTGAATTGTTGTTACTGGAAAAAGACAATCTCTGGCAGGCTGTGGCGGAACAGGGGCAGATTAGCCGGCATCTCTACGTTGCTTTGTTTTGTCATGCCGTACTTGCCCTGATCGGTATTGGACGGGCGGGAGAGGCGTGCCAATTGTTTGAGGAGGGAACAAAGGGAGGCAGCGAATTGCCCAGCGCCTGGTTGGCCGCCCTGCTGGTTTGCCTGACGGGCAAAAGTTGTGGGGTTGATACACGGGGCTGGGCGCTGGGTGGACGATTGGTGGAAAGTTTTACCAAGGATGAACTGCCGGCCATTCTGGCCCATTGGGACCTGGACGTCGCCCGCCGGGGTGAACGCAATGTGGCTCACTACTTTCCCTTTTTACCCCCGATACTGCTTCAGACAATGGGTGACCAGCCGCCGAGAGTTCCCACCGAGCGCAGAGAGACTCTGAATGTCTTGGTGGTGGCTACCGAGTGGGAATCCCGTCATGGTGGTGTGTCTACTTTCAATCGGGATCTCTGTTCCCATCTGGTGAGCCTGGGTGGGTGCCGTGTGGTGTGCTGTGTACCAGAACCTGATCAGGACGATGTGTTGTCGGCAGGGCAGGCGAATGTAGAGCTGGTCAAGGCGGTGTTGGATCGTCACGATAATCCCCGTGCCGTGCATCAGGCTCCTGTGGTGCCAGACGGATTCAGACCGGATTTGATCATCGGCCATGATCGGGTAACCGGGTCCGAGGCGTTGGCCATCAAACAGCATCTCTTTCCCCAGGCACGGTTGGTTCTCTTTATCCATACCCATCCCGGCAAGATACAGAACTACAAGAGTCGAGATGCCAAGGTGACCGCCAGCCGATCTGGTGAAGATCGGGACGATTGGCAGAGAGAGTTGGCTGTTCATGCCGACTGCGTGGTGGCTGTTGGTCCTCGTCTATTCCGTCATGCAGAGAGTCTGTTGGTCGATCATCCGGACAAGTCAGTGAGTCAATTCATTCCTGGTCTGATCCCTCATAGGCCTTCATCTCGCACGCTGTCTGGTCTCAATTGTCTGCTCGTTGGGCGTTGTGAAGATCCGGAACTCAAGGGGTTGGACATTGCAGCCCGGGCCATGGGGCTATGTGATTCGGGACAAGACATAACACTGATGGTTCGGGGGGCGGAAGCTGGACAGGGTGATAGCCTGCGGCGGGACATGCTGAAGTGGGCGCAGCGACCTGGTGTCGATATCACCGTTCGGGAATATTCGCCGTCGTTGGAAAAATTATCTCTCGATCTGCAAAGGGCTTCTGTATTGCTCATGCCCTCCCGTGAGGAGGGATTTGGTCTGGTGGGATGGGAAGCTCTTTCCCTGGGAGTGCCCATTCTGGTCAGTGACAAGAGCGGTCTGGCAGAGGTGATGAAACAGTATGCCCCAGCCGACAGCAAGCAATTTATTGTTTCCGTGGTGGATGATATTGAGACAGATGGTGTAGCGTGGAAGAATGTATTGCAGGGTATTGCTCAGAGGCCGGCTGATTCTGTGCAACGGGATATGGGTCGGTTGTGTCAAACGTTGAGCGGACAATTGACCTGGAACGTTGCCATCCAGCAATTTTTGCAGGTTGTCGCGGATGGTATTTGTGGGGCACATCGTCATACACCGGCCTGATCTCATCCCCAGAGCACAACTATAGCAAAGTCCAGACGCAACCACATCTTGCCGTCGGCGTGCCAGTCTCTCGCCTGGTAACCAAAGACGAGAAAGAAATTTTCTATTGCAAACTTTTCTCACGATGCAGATGATGCGTTTCTCCACCACCTTCACGGCGGATCGGCCAGTACGCTCTCCAGAGTCGGTGCGTCCAGGATACGGAGGCTCCATTCCTGCAAGGTGGACAGTTCCGCATCGGCTATTTTTTGGCTGGCCCATGGGGGTGGATCGCCGAAGCGGCGTTGGAGTTGGCGGGTCAGCATGGAGGCAGCCTCATCTTGTCGGCCTTTCTGCTCGCCCCTCTGCTCGCCCCTCTGCTCACCTTCTCGAAGAGCCTCCTCCCGCGCCAGTTCAACCATTCCTCGAGCATCAGCAATGGCGATACCAGCGTTGTCATACATCTCCAACTCCTCCGCCGTCATGTTGGCCACCATGGCCATCTCAAAGGCATGCCGGAACGGGGCCGAACTCAGCCTTTCAGGCACCCCCTGCAGGGAACCGGCATGCTTGATAAAGTAGATCCATTTATCAAGGAGGTCGTCCAGATCCTCCAGTGGCTTGACAAACTTGGGCAGCTCAACGAAAAAGAACAGGATCTCCTGCAGGTAAGAGTGCCCCGTGACGGTTTCCCGTGACTCGTGGCGTGAGACACAGTGGTCAAAGCCGTCAAACAGGACAAAATCGGTGATGGTAATGGCTATCACCTGGTTCAGCCTGGGATAGTCCTCACCCCGCTCCATCTGGTGCGCGTATGCCTTGGCAGCGTTGTACTGGATCCTCTTCAGGAAAGCGGCTACCTTCTGAACCTGCATCTCGACGATGTAGGAGACGCCGCGATGGTCTCGGCATTTGACGTCCAAAATGGAATATTTCAGCTCCCGGATCTTCGGGGCCAGGAATGGGTCGAGGATGGTCAACTCGGCGATGCGTCGGTCACCCTCCAGTCCCAGCAGGCTTTCCAGGAAACTGACAAGCACGTCCTTGGCGCTCTCGCTGCCGAAGATCTTCTTGAAGGCGAAGTCGATGCGCGGGTCGATGAATTTCATGGAGGGATCACCTGTTGACGAAGACCACCAAACTGTCGGGACAGTGTAATTCCTTGCTGGGCGAAATGCCACTGGATTCGTCGCAGCGTGCCTTTGGTTTGCAGGAGGCTACGATTTTTGTCCTCAACGATGCAATGACACGCCAGAAGGGGTTGATCCAATAAACGGGCTTTTTCCCGTCATGGTCAGGATGGGTCGGCTGTTGTTTGGTCGGCAGGTTGTGGCAAAAACCCCTCCAGACAGCTCGCCACCCGTTTGACCGGGGGAAAGGCGTTGAAGGGGAAGCCGTGCTGCTGATACCACTCCGATGCGGCCAGCATGTTGCCGACTTCCGCCTGTTTGACCAGAAAGCGGTCCACCCCGAGCGCCAGCAATGGACGGCTTTTGCGGGGCTTTGTCAGGCTCTCCAGACGGCGTTGCAGGGGGGTGGCATGCCAGCGGTGGAACAGCTCCAGGTGCACCACCCGACCGCTGTCATGCCGAAAAGAAAAATCGGGGACCACCCACTCCTGCTTGTCCAGCTCCAGCAGGTCCGGGCTCTCCTGGATCTGCCAGTCCGTCACCGCCTGGCCGAACAGGGTGGCAAACCGCTCGAACTCCTCTGGTACATAACGACCGGTCTGGGTGAAATGGGAGCGCAGGCCGGTGGCATGGTCCAGTGCCAGGATGGCCGGGCCGGCACGGGGGCCGGCCGCGGCGGGTTGATCCGTGCGGGCCGGCATGGTCACCTCGGCCTGCAGATTCCACCGGCTCAGGGCGCAGACCGCCGGCAGGAAATTGGCCAGCAGAATGCCATATTTGCGGCTGTTTTCGAACAGGCTGAGCGGTCCATCCAACTGGATGCGAAAAGAACCGGTCGGGGTGCGGACAATGCGGGCCAGCAGACGAAAAAATTTGAGATGACGGAAAAACTGGCGACGTACGCCAACGTCCGGTTCGTCCATGTCAATCTGCAACTGCCGGGCCCACCACAATGGCCCCTGGGCCAGGGCCATATTGTAACGGTGCAGCAACTGTTCCGGGGCGGGCGGCGCGAAGACCAGCAGGGTCTGGCGGGCGGGCAAATCCGCATAGAGTCGGGCCGAGAGGTCGTCCGGGGTGGTGGCCAATTCCCGGGCCACCTCCTCGCGAAAGGTTTCCAGATTGTTGCTGCCTGCGCCGCTCGGTTGTCCGTCTGCCTGCCGTGGGTGGAACCGCTGCGCTGCCGCCATGAAAACCTGCATGCGCAACGACTCCAGATCGGCGTCCGTCTCCCGGAAGGTGCAGCGGTCCTGCAGCAGTTTGTCCAGTCCCTTGGCCACCAGCGGCGAGCGGGCCGCATGGATGATGGGCAGGGTCAGCTCGGTCAACTCCTCCCGGCTGAGGCCACTGCCGGTTTCGTAGACCCCGGTCAGTGCCTTGGCAACCTCCTGCCAGTTGCGATTCTGGGTGTCCAGAAAACGGGGGTAAATTTTTTGGTTGCGTTGGTCAAAGCGGAGCAGATCCCGGGTCAGCATGCGTGTTTATCCCCTGTATGCCGCCAGTGTGATGCCTGTCTGACGCAATCGTTCCCGGTGAATGGCTTCTCCCAGGCGTTCTCCCTGCAGGCCGGCCTGAACAAACGGGGTGGGATCAACGGCCAGGCAGCTTTGCCGGCAGCGTCTCAGCAGGTCTGCCTGGGGATAGGGGTGATCGATCATCCCCTGACGACCAGTGGCATCCGCCTCGCAGGCCAGCAACACCTTGTCCATCAAGTCGGGATGGTGCATGGCCTGGAGGTGCCGCAGCAGGCGCACCACCTTGTGCGGCGTCATTTCCGGCACCAGTCGACACTGCTGGTGGTGGCGGGCAACCGCCACGGCCAGGGTACGAAACCCGGTAGGGGTGCGCAGACGGTCGCACAAGCGGTGGATGATGTCCACCCCCCGTTCTTCATGGCCGTAGTGGTGCGGCCACTCTGCAGCGGGGGTGGTGCCCTTGCCCAGGTCGTGGAGCAGGGCGGCAAAACGGACACCGGGATCGGCGCTCAATTGGGTGGCCCGGTCCAGCACGAGGCGGGTGTGTTGCCAGACATCCCCCTCGGGATGATAGCGGAGCGGTTGCGGCACGCCGATCAGGGCGGTCAGCTCGGGAAAGAGCACCGCCAGGGCGCCGCACTGGTGCAACAGGTCGAAAAAGGCCAGCGGGTGCTGGGTGGCCAGTGCCTTGTGGGTCTCCTGCCAGATGCGTTCGACCGCAATGGCCAGCAGTTCTCCCGAGTGGGAGAGGGAGGTCAGCAGGGTCAAGGTCTCTGCGGCGACCCGGAAGCCCATATGCCAGAAACGGGCCAGGAAACGGGCCACCCGCAGCACCCGCAAGGGGTCCTCGGCGAAGGCCGGGGAGACGTGGCGCAGACAACGATTGTGGAGATCCTGTTGTCCGCCGAAGGGATCGATCAACCGGCCGTCGGCAGCGATGGCCATGGCATTGATGGTCAAATCCCGGCGCGCCAGATCCTCTTCCAGGGTGATGGTCGGCGGAGCATGGGCGACGAAGCCCCGGTATCCCGGTCCCGTTTTACGTTCCTGGCGAGCCAGGGCGTAGGCTTCGCCGCTGTCGGGGTGCAGGAAAACGGGAAAATCCGCACCCACCTGGGTGAAGCCGCGGGCGTGCATGGTCTGGGGGGTTTCTCCCACGACGACCCAATCCCGGTCCGGGGCGGGCAGCCCCAGCAGGGCGTCCCGCACACAGCCTCCCACCCGATACAGTTGACGAAACGGTTCCACGGCATCTCCCGGGTTCACCCCTTGACGCACACCACCTGTTTGAGAACGTGCAGAATCTCCACCAGATCGGATTGTTGGGCCATGACCTTGTCGATATCCTTGTAGGCGCCGGGAATCTCATCAATCACGCCGGTATCCTTGCGGCAGGCCACACCGGCGGTCTGCCGAGCCAGGTCGGCGGCGTTGAAACGACGGGTCGCCTCGTGGCGGCTCATCTTGCGACCGGCACCGTGGGCACTGGAGCAGAAGGTGTCCGGATTGCCCCTGCCCCGCACGATGTAGCTTTTGGCACCCATGGAACCGGGTACAATGCCCAGATCGGTCTTGCGGGCCCGGATGGCGCCCTTGCGGGTGACCCAGATGGAGTGGTTGAAATGTTCTTCCCGTTCCATGGTGTTGTGGTGGCAGTCGATGGGATCACCGATCACCGTCATCGGGCGGCCCAGCAGGCCGGTCATGGCCTCCAGTACGGCGGTCATCATGAAGCGGCGATTGGCCCTGGCATAATCCTGCGCCCAGGCCACACAGCTCACATAATCCTGGAAAACGGTGGAACCTTCCTGCAAATAGGCCAGATCGGGATCGGGCAACTGCTTGAGGCGTCCTCCCATCTCCTGGCGGGCCAACTCGATAAAATAGGTGCCGATCCGGTTGCCGATGCCCCGGGAACCGGAGTGGAGCACCACCCAGACCTGACGGGTCTCGTCCAGGGAAACCTCGATGAAATGGTTGCCGGTACCCAGGGTGCCCAGGTGACGGTCGCTGTTGACCCGCTTGTGCAGCAGTTTGGGGTGACGGCTCAAGACCTGGGGCAGCTTTTGTTCGAGGCTGGATTGGGCCCAATAGGCGCGAATGGCGGGGGGTACGGTGGACCAGGCCCCCCGGTCGTTGGGGCCTCCCTGGTCGGTGCGCCCGTGGGGTACGGCCTTTTCGATGGCGGTCTGCAGTGCCTCGGCCCGACCGGTGACCTCGTCCGCCGGCAGGGCCAGCCTGACCGCCCGCATGCCACAGCCGATATCCACCCCGACCGCAGCCGGGATGACGGCCTTTTCGGTGGGAATGACCGAACCGATCACCGCTCCCAGGCCGGCATGCACGTCGGGCATGGCGGCCACATGTCTGAAAATGAAGGGCAGCGCAGCGACATTGATCAGTTGTTGCCGGGATTGATGGTCCAGATCGTCGGTATAAACATATACCGGCACCCGTCCGGTATGTATCATCTCGCAGATGGGCATGGGGTACTCACCGGGTGGCAGGGTTGTTCAGAAAGAGTTCCTCTTTTTGCGGATGGAGGCAAACACCTGCTCCGCCGACTGCCCGGACAGGCCGATGTTTTTGGCAAAATGGGGATCGTCCGCCCGGAAGAAAGGATTGTAGCGTTTTTCTTCACCCAATGGCGAGGGCATGGTGGGCAGTTCGATATCGGTCTGCTGAAAAATCTGCTTCAGCACGGTTTGCAGTGTACCATTATTGGGTTCCAGGGAACAGGCAAACTGCAGATTGACCAGGGTGTATTCATGGCCGGCGCACAGTTGGGTGGTATCGGGCAGGGCGCGGATTTTCAACAGGCTTTCCCACATTTTTTCCGGGGTGCCTTCAAAGATGCGTCCGCACCCGAACCGGAACAGGGCATCGCCGGCAAACAGGGTGTCCTGTACCTGGTAGATGACATGTCCCAGGGTATGGCCGGGGACCTCCATGACCCTCACTGCCGCTGTACCCAGCGTCAGGTGTTGTTCATCGGTGACGGTCACGTCCAGGGGGGGGAGTCGGTGCATATCTCTTTCTGCGCCGATGACGGTTGTGCCAAAATGTTTGCGCAAGGCGTCAACGCCGCCGGTATGATCATGGTGGTGATGGGTCAGGAGTATGTGCGACAGGGTGGCCTGCTGGTTTTCCAGGTGACGGATGACCGGATCGGCCTCACCGGGGTCGACGGCAGCCCAGGTGCGATCACCGGTTGCGAACAACCAGACATAATTGTCTTTCAGAGCAGGGATGGGCTCGACCATCAGCGACTGTTGGGGCATAATTGACGTTCTCTCACACTGAATATCCAACCGAGAAACCCTGTGATGATGCTGGAAGCGGTCAAACTGCACAACTGGTACGATTCCCCCCGGGGGCAAACGGTGGCCAGCCTGGTGGGGGACGTCATGGTGCAATGGTTGAGCGTCAACCATCCCGATATTAGAATACTGGGATTGGGGTTTGCGCAACCCTATCTGGATAAAATCGTCTGTTCCATGCCCAAAGAGCGATGCGGTCGTCCGTTGGGGGCCTCGCCAGCCGAGATGGGGGTCGTTGCCTGGCCCCGTGGCGAACCCAACCGCGTGGCCCAGGTCCGTCCCGATGCCTTGCCGTTTGCCGATGAGCAGTTCAACCAGGTGATCATGGCCCATTTTCTGGAGGGTTGCGAATCTTCCCAGGCCGCCCTGCGCGAGACCTGGCGTATCCTGATGCCCGGCGGACGGTTGCTGATCATGGTTCCCAACCGGGGTGGCTGGTGGGCGCGCCGGGACAGCACCCCCTTCGGTTGGGGACGACCCTATTCTCCCAGACAGTTGATGACCCTGTTGACCGAGTCGTTGTTCATTCCGCGTCAATCCCGCTTCGCACTTTTCATGCCTCCTGTGGCGGAGCGCACCTTTCCGCGGGCGGCGCCAGCCTGGGAGAAGGCGGGCAGTCGTTGGTT
>JAMOAX010000231.1:0-3081 GCA_039908555.1 Magnetococcus sp. DMHC-8 | reverse complement strand
TCTTTTTAAAGCAACGGCCACGGCAAAAGCGAAAGCAACGGCAAAGTCCCAGGGCGCTGCCCTGGACCCGCCACGGGGGTGACCCCCCTGGACCCGCAACAGTTTTTAGCGATCGCCGGTACGACCGGTTCCATCACCCGGCGGCCAGCGCGGAAAATTCATCCCACCCGACAACGACGACGGCGACTCCCGGGAACCCTTTTTTCGCGGCGACTCCTCCTCCGGCGGGGGACCTTTTTTTCGCGGCGACTCCTCCTCCGGCGGCGGCGTGGCATCAGGCGGCACCCTCGGCTTGAGCGCCTCCGCCAACGGCACCCCCTCCACCAACCGCATCACCTCTTCGGCCTCCAGGGTCTCCCGATCCAGCAGGGCAGCCGCCATGGCATGCAAAACATCCATCTTTTCCGTCAGGATCAGCTTGGCACGCTCATGATTGAGCTCGATAATGCTGCGAATCTCCTGGTCAATGGCACGGGTGGTCTCCTCGGAAACACTCTTGTGCTGGGTGATCTCCCGCCCCAGAAAAATCTCCTCCTCCTTGTAACCATAGGTGAGAGGACCCAGACGCTTGCTCATCCCGTACTGACAAACCATGTTGTAGGCAATATCGGTCGCCCGCTTGATGTCATTGCCCGCCCCGGTGGTCATCTGCCCCAACACCATCTCTTCCGCCAACCGCCCCCCCATCAGAATGGCAATGTTGTCGTCCAACTGCTGCTTGGAATAGGTGTGCCGGTCCTCCATCGGCAACTGCATGGTCAAACCCAGGGCCCGACCCCGGGGAATGATGGTCACCTTGTGCACCGGGTCCGTGCCGGGAATGACACTGGCCACAATGGCATGACCGGCCTCATGATAAGCCGTCGTGCGCCGCTCCTGCTCGGAGATGACCGCCGACTTGCGCGGCTTGCCCATCATCACCTTGTCCTTGGCCGTCTCAAAATCATCCATGTCGACCACCTGCTTTTCCTCACGGGCCGCCCCCAGGGCCGCCTCGTTGACCAGGTTGGCCAGATCCGCCCCGGAAAAACCAGGCGTCCCCCGGGCAATCACCTCGGCATCCACACTCTCCGCCAACGGCAGCTTGGCCATGTGCACCGCCAGAATTTGCGTCCGACCCCGTATGTCCGGGTTCGGCACCGCCACCTGCCGGTCAAAACGACCAGGACGCAACAGGGCCGGGTCCAACACATCCGGCCGGTTGGTGGCCGCCACCAGGATCACCCCTTCGTTGGACTCAAAACCATCCATCTCCACCAGCAACTGGTTGAGGGTCTGCTCCCGCTCATCATGCCCGCCACCCAGCCCGGCCCCCCGGTGCCGACCCACGGCATCAATCTCGTCGATAAAAACAATGCACGGGGCATTCTTCTTGCCCTGCTCAAACATGTCCCGCACCCGGGCCGCCCCCACCCCGACAAACATTTCCACAAAGTCGGAACCGGACAGATTGAAAAAAGGCACATTGGCCTCCCCGGCAATCGCCCGGGCCAGCAGGGTCTTGCCCGTCCCCGGCGGGCCGATCAACAGCACCCCCTTGGGAATCTTGCCACCCAACCGCTGAAACTTTTGCGGACTCCTCAAGAATTCAATAATTTCCTGCAACTCCTCCTTGGCCTCGTCAATGCCGGCCACATCGGCAAAGGTCACCTTGCTCTGCTGCTCGGACAGCACCCGCGCCTTGGACTTGCCGAACGACATCGCTCCCCGTCCACCCCCTCCCTGCATCTGGCGCATGAAAAATATCCACACCCCGATCAACAACAGCATGGGAAACCAGGAGATCAATACCGTCAACAACAGAGGGGTTTCCTCCGGTGGCCGCGCCGTAATATTGACCTTTTTCTCCCGCAACATGCGCATGAGATCTGGATCTTCCGGCGTGTAGGTGGAAAAGGCGTTGCCATCGGACAACACCCCGGTCAGCGTCCGCCCCTGCACGGTGACATCGGTGACATGTCCCAGTTCCAGTTGATGCAGAAAATCGGAAAAAGGTACATGGCGATCCCGTCCGGCTGGCTGGTTGAACAGATTGAACAGCATGACCAGCAGCAGACCGACCACCATCCACATCGAAAGATTTTTATAGAACCCGTTCAACAACTTCCTCCCAGGCACCGTCAGTGCCCCGGCAAGTGATCACCCGACCCCGGTCAGGACAGGCCAAAGATAGGTGTAACTCCAAAAAAGTTCAATGGTTTTCCTCCATCGCCTCACAATTCCCCCCGGCAGCGTCCTGATCCGTCTGTCTGGCCGCAACCCCCTGTTGCGGTCGGAACTCGATCCGCCCCTGTTGGCACCGCACCGCCAGCCCCTGGACGACCATGGACCAGTGCCGCCGCCGGCTGCGCAGCAGGTGCACAAACCCCGCCACCGCCCGTGCGCCCGGTGGCCGCCCATGACCATGCAGCAGTTGATGGCAACGGTGCAGACAGCGGCACACCAGCTCATCCGGCACGGCCTGCAACGCCTCGGCAGAAAGGGACAGGCCACCCTCTGCCAGCCGGCAGGGGTCCCACTCCGGCCACAACCGGGTCAGCAGCCACTCCAGGGCCGCATCGGCCTGGGCCAGACGCTCGGCAGTGGCCGCCAGTCGCTGGGCCACCCCCGGGTCCGCCAGGGCCTGCAGGGCGGGCAAACCCCGATGGCGAATCATGTTGCGCCGTGCCGTCAACTTGGCGTTGCTGGCATCCTCCCGCCAGCCATGACCGTTCGTCACCAGCCAGGCCCGCACCGCCTCCCGGGAAAACGACAGCAACGGCCGCACCAGCGCCACCCCCGCCCCCAGCGGTCGGGAGAAGGCCATGCCACGCAATCCGTGCACGCCGCTGCCACGCAACAACCGTTCCAGAAAGGTTTCCGCCTGGTCGTCCCGGTGATGGCCGGTGACCACCCGGGTCGCACCGTGACGATGGGCACAGGCCAGCAGAAACCGATAGCGGGCCGCCCGTGCCCGGGCCGCCATGTCCCCCACCCGGTCGCCAGCCCCCTCCCACCGGCCCGCATCCCAGGCCAGACCCAGTTGTTCCGCCTCTGCCGCCACAAAACGGGCATCTTCTCCCGAATCGGCCCGCAAGCCAT
>JAMOAX010000066.1:0-15882 GCA_039908555.1 Magnetococcus sp. DMHC-8 | reverse complement strand
GCCGCTTTGGCCAATACCCAGTTGGATGGTCTGCTGTCCACCCGGCTGGATCTGCTGCTGGGAATGCAGTTGGAAGGTCTCTCTTCGACACAGTTGCGTGCCTTGGCGGGTACGCAATTGGATGGTCTGGGTTCGACGGCCCTGCACCTGCTGACCAACCGTCAATGGGATGGCCTGACCTCGGTCCAGTTGCGTTTGCTGGCCGGCACCCAGTTGAGCGGATTGACCGCGTCACAGGGGCGTTCCCTGGCGAACACCCAGTTGGATGGTCTGGTGTCGACCAGCCTGGGTGTGTTGATGGACACCCAATTGGACGGTTTGACATCGGTGCAATGGCGCGCCCTGGCGGATACCCAATTGGACGGTCTGACCTCGACCCAGTGGTCAGCCCTGGCGGATACCCAGTTGGGCGGTCTGGCGTCGACCCGGTGGGCCGGTTTGGCGGATACCCAGTTGGATGGGTTGACGTCGATCCGTCTGCGGGGGTTGGCCGACACCCGGCTGGATGGGTTGACCTCGATTCAACTGCGGCGTTTGTCGGACACACAGTGGGACGGACTGCTCTCGATGCAACTGAACAGTCTGTCGATCACCCAGCTGGATGGGCTGACTTCGGTTGTGTTGGGCGGATTGTCGGACCGTCAGCTGGATGGGTTGACCGCCGTGCAATGGCGCAGTCTGGCAACCACCCAGTTGGACGGCCTGACCTCGATCCAGCTCAAGGGGTTGGCGGATACCCAGTTGGACGGTTTGACGTCGGTGCAATGGCGTTTCCTGGCGCATACCCAATTGGATGGCCTGCTCGCGACCCAGTGGTCGGGGTGGGCCAATACCCAGTTGGACGGTCTGACCTCGGGACAATGCCAGGGTCTGGCGGCTACCCAGTTGGGTGGGCTGACCTCGTTGCAGTGGCAATCGTTGGCGAACACCCAATTGGATGGCCTGACCTCGGTTCAACTGGGGCAGTTGACGGAGACCCAGCTGGATGCCCTGGTCTCGACCCGGTGGCGCGCCCTGGCGGATACCCAGTTGGATGGTCTGGGTTCAACCCAGTTGACCCTGTTGGCCGACACCCAGTTGGATGGTCTGGCGGCGAGCCAGTGGCGGGGGTTGACGGGTACGCAGTTGGCTGGTCTGACCTGGCTGCAGTTCAGGGGGTTGGCGGACACCCAGTTGAATGGGCTGACCTCGGCCGCGTTGGCCGGGTTGGCGGTAACACAACTGGGTGCGCTGACTTCGATACGGCTGCAGGGGTTGGCCAATACCCAGTTGGATGGTTTGACCTCGCTCCAACTGGGTTGGCTGGCGGACACCCAGTTGGATGGTCTTTTTGCGACCGCCTGGAACGCCCTGGCCAACACCCAGTTGGATGGTGTGACGGGCCTCCAATGGCGCGGCCTGGCGGACACTCAGTTGGATGGCCTGACGGCGACCCAATGGAAGGGCCGGGGGGATTGGCAGTGGGATGCGCTGACCTCGGTCCGGCTGCGGGGGCTGGCCAACACCCAGTTGGATGGTCTGACCTCGCTCCAACTCAGCCAGTTGGCGGAGACCCAGTTGGATGGCCTGACCTCGGTGCAGTGGAAGTTGCTGGCGAATACCCAGTTGGACGGTCTGACGTCGACCAGTCTAGGCTCGCTGGCGGACACCCAGTTGGACGGGTTGGATGCGACGCAGTGGAAACGCCTGGCGGATACCCAGTTGGACGGTTTGACCTCGGGCCAGGTCACCCTGCTGGCGGTGACCCAGTTGGACGGCCTGATTGCGGTGCAACTGAGCGGCCTGTCTGCCACCCAGTTGGCCGGTTTGACTTCGGTGCAGCTGCGTTCCCTGGCGGTGACCCAGTTGGATGGTGTGTTCTCGGAGCAGATCACCCTGTTGGCGGTGACCCAGTTGGACGGGATGACCTCGGTGCAACTGGGCAGCCTGGCGGACACCCAGTTGGACGGTTTGACCATTGTCCAGATGGCCAGTCTGGCCAATACCCAGTTGGGGGCGCTGCGTTCGGGTCAGATCACCGGCCTGACGCCCGCGCAACTGGCGGCCTTGACGGCACCGGCCATTCTGGCGCTGACCACGACCCAACTGGACGGACTGCAAACCGGGCAGATTCAGGCGATGACGCAGACGCAGATTGCCATTCTGTCTGCGGTGCAGTTGGATTCCCTGTCGGTGTTGCAGGTCCAGGCGATTGCGGACACCTGGGACGGCAGCACGGCCAACTTTACGGCAGGCAAAACAGCCTGGACCCAGGCCGGTCTCACCACCACCCAGATTGCCGCCCTGGACGCCCTGCATCCTACCGGCACGAATGCCCTGTCCGTCTTGTGGGGGGTGTAGGTGAACGGGTACTTAACTGACAAGAACGATTTAACCGCAACAGAAGAGACTATATGGTTGACTACGGAAAATTTAAAAAATCTCTTAAACATGTTGAGTTGCAATTTGCCAATCACACACTTGCTCAGAGTCGGCATGAACTCACAAATATTGACCGAGAGGCCATTGCGGAATCTGTCATCCAAAGGTTTGAAACCTGTTATGACACTCTGTGGAAGAGTCTAAAGCATTACATTATTGAAGAAATTTGATTAGCGGATGTTCCAAACAGTCCCAAGCCCATTTTCAAATTGGCAGGACAAAATGATTTGCTTCCCTCCCCCGTGGAGCAATGGCTGACATACGCGGATGCCCGGACCAACACATCACACGACTACAGTGGAGATAAGGCGACGGGAACGCTTATGGTCGTTGAAAATTTCATTGCCGATGCTATTGGACTCTATCAAACGATGACTGGCATTCCCTGGGAACAGCTGCCACCATGAACATCACACCAGATCAGCGAGAAATCCTGATTGCAATGTTACGTCAGTTTATCCCTGGCGTTGCAGTATGGGCCTACGGTTCCCGTGTGAAGGGAACTGCTCGTCCCTACTCCGACCTTGATCTCGTTGTCTTTGCCACACCCGAGCAACGGCACCTGGTTCTGGAACTCAAGGAAGCACTTGACGAAAGCAATATTCCTTTCCTCGTTGACCTGCTCATATGGGATGAACTCCCCGATGAGTTCCACCAATCCATCGATGTGCTGCACGTTGTGCTGCAGGATGGCGAATGTGACAGAGACGTGCACTCCCTTCTCTGCCGACCTCAGCTCGGCCTTCGTTTGAGTTCTGCGCGATCCAAGCTGGCCAACAACTGTCCGGCAAATATCGCAAACACTGACAAACATCTTGCTGAACGGTGAAAAACTTACACGTTATTCTTCAATGAGTTGAAAATTTCTGCGGTGCCGCTAGATTAACGTAAGGCACCACCCAGAACTTATATCGTCCACGGTTAGATGTGGTGGTACCGGTCAGCAGGTTGCTGACCAATTGCCTGTCGTGCGATAGGTCAGGTAGGCAACGTCACGGTCTTGTGTTTTTTCTCTGGTGCGACAAAGGTGTGAGCTGGTTGGGATGGTGGTTTGCGTTTGATGACGATCTGCACGTCGCAATGCAAGGCGTTCAGAAATCCGAACAGCCGATCCAAGGAAAACCCAGCCAGCCGACCACGCATGAGAGCCGACACCTTTGGCTGATCCACACCGAGTACCTTGGCGGCTTCGTTCTGTGTGAGCCCCAACTCGTCGATAATGTCGCTGATCCTGCTGGCGAGTTGGGCCCTGGCCAGGTGTTCGTCTGGGTTGGGCAGTCCAAGGTCCGCAAAAACATTGCCACTGCCCTTTTGAAAGGCGGTTTCTGTGTTCATGGGGTGTTCCTTTTTTTGTGAATCTGGTGGGCGAGCAACAATCTGGACTTTACCAAGTCCATCTCTTGTTTCGGGGTGGTGATTCCCTGTTTGGATTTTTTTTGGAAGGCGTGCAGCACATATACCACTCCTTCCAGCTGAACGGTGTACACGGCGCGATAGGCATCCCCGTCGTGGTCATCAACGATTTCCAATACGCCCGCACCCTTGAATCCCAGCAGAGGCTTTGCGTCTGGATGCTTCTTGCCTTCTTGGGCACGGAACAAGGCATAGCCCATGGTGTGTTGCACCGGTTCTGGGAAGGCACGCAGTCGTTCCCTGGAGTCGCTGACCCAGACGAGAGCCTTGAATGCTTTATTCATGTCCAGAGAATATGCCAGATTTGGCATAGCTGTCAAGCCGTGCCCCGTCTGCCGGTGCCGGTACTGGCGAACCCGTCAATCGCTGGTTGTGGGGGTGCTGAAGCCCGATGTCCAGATCGGGCGCAGGTTGCCATGGGTGTGGCAGGAACAAATTTTTTGCCGGTGCGACAAAGGTGTGAGCTGGTTGGGATGGTGGCTTGCGTTAACATCTGGTTGCCCCGCGCACGATTGCGGAATGCCCTGTTGGCCCATCTTCCCCAGGATCGAAAGGAGGCACATGCATGCAACGCGATCAGGTGATGGACCTCCTTGCCAGTCATATGGAGTATTTGCGCCAGGAATTCGGCGTGGCTCGTCTGGCCGTGTTCGGTTCCACGGCGCGGGATATGGCCCGGGAGGACAGTGATGTGGATGTGCTGGTGGCCTTCGATGGTCCCTCCACATCGGCGCGTTTTTTTGGTGTCCAGTTCTATCTGGAGGATTTACTGGGACGGTCGGTGGATCTGGTGACCGAAAAGGCACTGCGACCGGAGCTGCGTCCCTTCATCGAACGCGAGGTGATCCGTGTCTGAAGAAACGGGCGGCTTGCCGCAACTTTCAGATCGGCCAAATCCAACTAAACTCTAGTTCTTACTGCAGCAACCGCATGGTGAGTTGAGGCTGCTGGTTGGCCTGGACCGGCACGGCGTGCTCTGCCAGTTGGCGGATGGCCTCCCGGGTGATGGTGGAGGTTTCGATGGCAATGCCCACGTCGGAGATCCGGCTGCTGGCCTCCAGGGTGTTGGCCGTGAGGCGTTGCAGGCGCATGACGGCCTCTGCAAAGCGGGTTTGCAGGGAGTCCAGGGTGGTGCGCAGGTGGTTGACCGAACCCAGCATGTGGTCGACCAGTGCGAGTTGGGCGTCGGCCACGGCCTCTCTGCCCAGGGTGGCCCCTCTGCTGACTGCGGTCCCGATGCCTTGCTGGAGCGCCAGGGCCATGCCGCCGACATCATCGATGGTAATCGATATGAGACCGTCCGGGCCTTCTCCGACCGTATACATTTGCCGCTGGATCTGGCCGTTCAACAGGGTCTGACCGTTGAAAGCAGTCTGCTGGGCAATCGACCAGACGTCTTCCGTGAGCGCCAATTGTTCCGTCAAGCGGTCGGCGGGGTTGGGTGCGGGGTCGGTCGGGTCCGGGGTGGAGAGGATGCGCAGCCGGCCCAGGGTGGTGGTGGTGGTGTCCAGGGCCTCGTCGGCCACCTGAATCAGGGAGACGGCATCGTTGGCATCACGCAGCAACTGGTTTTTCCGGCGGATGATCGCCATCCTCGGGGTGGAGAAAAAATGGCCGAAAAAGTCGCCATGGGCTGCCGTCGCATCGGTTTCGGCGGCCTGTTCCTTCACCGGGGCGACGTGCACCGGTCGGTCACCGAGCCGGCCATCGTGCGACGCAATGTTTTTGATGGGAAGCGACATGGTCCATACCCTCGTTCAGATCCCTCGCTGACCCCATCCTACCACGATGGGCGGGCAATATACCATACCTGTTATGTGCTCCCACCATTTTTTACGTCAGACGCAGGTGGGCACCCCTCACGGCAGGAGCGGTTGCAGGACGGGCCAGACATTTTCCAGCACTTGTCGGTAACCGGCGGCGTTGGGATGGATGGCATCCTCCTGGTTGAGATCCGGACGGCTGGCCACCTGTTCCAGCAGAAAGGGGATGAGGGGTACCTGTTTTTCCCGGGCCAATTCCGGATAGATGGCGGCAAACTGTTCGCCGTAGGGTTGGCCATAGTTGGGGGGAATGCGCAGGCCGGCCAGGATGGGGCGCACGCCGGCCTGCTGCAAGCGGTCGAGCAGACTGGCCAGATTGTGTTTCATCTCTTGCAGGTTCAGGCCGCGCAGACCATCATTGGCCCCCAGGGCGACGATGGCGATGGTGGGTGGGGTGCGCAGCAGCCAATCCAGACGGTAGACACCGCCTGCAGTGGTGTCCCCGGAGACGCCGGCATTGACCACCCGATGACTGTAGCCCTGCTCGCGCAGACGGTTTTGCAGCAGGGTGGGCCAACTGTCCTGGGTGGGTACGCCATAACCGGCCGTCAGACTGTCCCCCAGACAGAGAATGATGGCAGGGGATTGTGCCGGGAGGAGGGTGGGCATGATCATCAGCAGCACCAGACAAACGATGACAGGAACACAGCGACGGACCACGGTATGTTGCACGGCAGTGGCGTCGCACCAGGCGGAGATTATCCCATTCATGATTCACCTCGACAAAGTTTTTTATACACGGGTCCACGGCGGCCAGTGCCTGCCCATTCTCCGGGACATCTCCTTTGCGGTGGCCAGGGGCGAGGTGGTGGGGCTGCTCGGTCCTTCCGGGAGCGGCAAAAGCACCCTGCTGGCCCTGCTGTCCGGGGTGGAACAACCGACAGCAGGCAGGATTCAGGTCAATGGTGTGCGGTTCGACGGGCTGTCCGTCGATGGGCTGGCCCGTTTTCGGCGCCAGCACCTGGGGGTGGTGTTCCAGGATTTTCACCTGGTGCCCACCCTGACCGCCTGGGAAAACGTGGCGCTGCCGTTGGACCTGGCCGGTCTGCCGGAGAGCCGGTCCCAGGCCCTGGCCATGCTGGAACAGGTGGGACTGGGGCATCGCATCACCCATCGTCCTGCCGAACTGTCTGGTGGAGAGCAGCAGCGGGTGGCCATTGCCCGGGCCTTTGTGACCCGTCCCGCCTTGATCCTGGCGGACGAACCCACCGGCAACCTGGATCAGGATACCAGTCGACAAATCATAGATCTACTCTTTGCCTGTGCCGGGCAATGGGGGGCCACCCTGTTCCTGGTGACCCATGATCCGCAACTGGCCGGTCGCACCGGACGGCGTCTGCATCTGGTGGATGGCCGTCTGGGGGAGAGTCCGCCATGCGGATAGCTCTGCCGCGTGCTGCTCTGGCCGCCTCCACTGCCCGCCTCAATGGGCATCTGATGGCTGCCGCCCTGTTGTTGTGTGTGACGGTGCTGGTGGGGGTGAGCGCCTCTGCCCTCTTTTTGCGGAGTGCCATGGAGGCCAATGCCCGGCAATTGCTGGCGGCGGATCTGCGCCTGCAGGCCGCCCTGCCGCTGCAGGCTGCGTATCGGACCGGCGCCCTGCCCGGGGAGGTGTTGGCCTTTGCCGAACAGCGGTTGGCCGGACCGGGGCGGCAGTTGTCGCCAGGGTTGGAGTTCAGTGCCATGGCCCGGGTGGCCGGCGGGGAACGGACCCTGCTGGTGGAGGTCAAGGCCGTGGCGGCGGATTATCCCCTGCGGGGCCGGGTGCAACTCGAACAGGCGCTCTCCCTGACACAGGCGTTGGCCGACGGGGGCGTGGTGGTGGAAAAAAGCCTGCTCACCCGCCTGGGCGTGGGAGTCGGCGATGCCATTCTGTTGGGTGACGCGACCTTGACCATTGCCGCCACGCTGGCCTATGAGCCGGACCGGGTCACCCATTTGTTCAACCTGGGGCCGCGGGTGATCATGCCACTGACGCAGGTGGCCCGGACCGGCCTGCTGCAGACCGGCAGCCGCGTGACCCAGGTGGTCTCGGTCCGTCTGGCAGAGGGCGAAAACGCGGCAACCTGGGCAGAGACCCTCCGGGCCGGCAGCCAGGTGGCGGGGCTGCGGGTCTTGACACCGGAACAGAGCCAGCCGACAGTCCGGCGGTTCATCCGCCGTTTTACTCTTTTCCTGGCCTTGACTTCCCTGTTGACCCTGCTGGTGGCCGGGCTGGCCATGACCGGTGCCATGGCGGCCTATCTGCGGGAGAGTCGCACCACCATCGCCGTGCTGAAGCTGCTGGGCGCCGAAACGGGGCAGGTGGTGGCCGCGGTGTTGTGGGCCACCCTGCGCCTGGCGTGGCCGGCCAGTCTGGCCGGCGGGATACTGGGCGTGCTCCTGCCCGGCCTGATGCCCCGTTTCCTGGCCGGTCTTTTCCCGGCGGAGGCGGTCTACCATCCATCGATCTGGCTGGCCCTGACCGGCACCGGCCTGGGTTTGTTGTTCAGCCTGTTGTGTGCGGCCGGACCACTGTGGTGGACCCGACAGATTTCACCTGCCCGGCTCTTTTGCGCCGCCACCGGGGGAGAGGCAGCCCGACCGGTCGGCCCGGCGGGCTGGTGGCTGGCGGGGCTGGCCCTCCTCGGGGTGGCGGGTGCCGCCCTGGGCATCATCCACTGGTCGGGTGAAAGCCGTTTCGGCCTGATGTTTGCGGCGGGTTTGGGAGGCGTCGTGCTGCTGGCCTGGGGGCTGGCCCGGGTCGGTCTGTGGTGGCTGGCGCGCCTGCAGCCCCGCCGGGTTGCCTGGCGACTGGCCCGCCATGCCCTGCTGCGCCGGGGCGAGCATCAGGGGGTGGTGATCATGGCCCTGGGCCTGGGTCTGGGGCTGGTAAGTGCCGTGCTGTTGCTGGAAGAAAACCTGCATCAACAAATGGTCCGACAGGTGCCGCAACGGATGCCCGGCTTTTTTTTCATCGACATTCAACCGGATCAGGTGCCGGTGTTTCAGGAGGTGGCCCACCGTTTTGCGGCGCCGCAACCGGACGCCGTTCACCTGTTTCCGACGGTGCGCGGTCGTCTGCTGAACGGGGGACAGACTGTCGAAGAGGAGCCCGACCAGCCTCAGTCCTGGCGCAAGGCCAGGGAATATGTCCTGACCCAGGCGGACGAGTTGCCGGTCGGCAACCGGCTGGTGGCAGGCACATGGTGGAGTGACCCGTCCGCCCGGGAGGCCAGCGTTGAGGTGGAGATGGCCAGGGGATTGGGGTTGTCGGTGGGGGACATGCTCGCCTTTGACATTCAGGGGGTGACGGTGACGGCCCGCATTGCCAATCTGCGGGCGGTGCGCTGGAGCGATCTGGGGCTCAATTTTTTTGTCATCTTTTCCCCTGCCGTGTTGCAGGGGGCGCCGATGACCTGGCTGGCCTCCGTGGTGGCGCCGGTGGCACAGGAGGAAGCCTTGTTGGCGGCCATGTCCGGTCGATTGCACAACGTGACCGCCATTGCCACCCGGACGGTGCTGGAGAGTCTCCAGGCGCTGTTGCAGCAGGTGGCCCGGTCGGCCCGTCTGCTGGGCGGGGCGGCCGTGGCGGCCGGTTTGCTGGTATTGGGGGTCAGCGTGCTGGCTTCCCGGCCACCTCGAACCCGTGAAATCGCCCTTTATCGCCTGATCGGCGCCACACGCGGCGAGGTGGCCCGCATTGCCGCTGCCGAATTTGTCCTGCTCGGTGGCATGGCAGCGGTGCTGGGCGTCCTTATCGGTCAGGGGATTACCGCTTTGGCGGTGGAAGGCTTGTTGAATGATCTCTGGACGTTCAACTTTCCGTTAACATTACTGGTCCTGGTGGGTGGTGCCGGGGTGGTCCTGCTGACCGGTTGGGTCGGCAGTCGCCAGGCGCTGGACCAGCCGGTGATGGCAGTGCTGCACCCCCACGATGGCCGATGAACCGTGCAACTGCTGCGGGTCCAGGGGGGTCACCCCCCTGGCGGGTCCAGGGCAGAGCCCTGGGACTTTGCCGTCGCTGTTGCCGTTGTTTTTCAAAGGAGCCGCAGCCGCCTTTTGCTGCGGCATTTTCAACATGCGCCGCAGGCAAGCTGGCAATGTTGGAATGGATTGGTGACCCGCCAAATCAGCTTTGTCGTCCCATTCCACTACATCGTGACGAAGCGGAGCGCTTCGGCGTCGTTGGAGAGCACTTCCAGGCCGAACAGGGCAGGCAGGGACTCGCCGAGGTCTCTGCCGTACAACTGGTGCAACTCCCAGCGCAAAAAACCGGCCTGTTCCGGGGTGAGGTGGACACCGATTGCCTGTTGTCCGTCGGCCTCGAAATTTTCCTTCAGTTGTTCAAACTCTTTGAGTGACAGGGGAGTGGCGGGCCACTGGGGCAGATAGGAGACTTTTTCCACGGTAATCCTTGGCAGTTTGGGGGATGATGTGGCAACAGGGCAGACCTTGTTTCCAGTATGGCATCATTAGACAATGGCAGTGGGGTTCTGTCAACCATTCTGGCGGTGCGGGTGGGCGATGATGAGACATGGAGACGGGATGGGCCGTGGCCGGGACGGGATGAGGTGGCGGATGGGCCGTTGGGTCAGCGCGGCAGTTTGCTGCGGGTGGTTGGGGGGTGCAGGGCCTGGCGGGGCCTGGGCGGGTGGCCTCGGTACTGATGCGGAACAGAAAAATGCCCGGTCGTTGTATCGGGATTGTGTACTCGACAAGGTGCAACCGGCGCGGAGCGCGGTGGCGGCCACCCATCTGCTGCAGGCCTGTCAGCGCCGTTTTGTTCCCGAACAGGGGCTGTCCCTGGACAAGGCGGGCGCAGCTCGCCCGGCAGGGCAGGGGGTACGACAGCCCGAACGGGAAAATGAGGGACCCTTCGATGAGTGCTTGTTGCAGCAATTGCCCACGGTGCACAATGACCAGAGCGCCCATGCCATGGTCCAGTTGTGCCGGGAGCAGTTCGGCAGCCCTGGTCGGTCCGCCCCGACCGACCAGAGGCCGGGCCGGATCTGGCAGTGGCTGGGCATCAAGCCGGACCAACAAAAACGGGAACAGTCGGACTGGACCATGGAGGGGGATGCTTTTGTCCCACTGGTTCCCTGGCAGGCCGGTCAACCCCATACCAGGGAGAACAGTCGGTGAAAAAGGCGGTGGTGGACAAGATCATAAAAAATCTGCAGGCCAAAGGATGGATGATCGAGCGGATCAAGAAGATGGATTTTTGGGCCTTTCAGGAGGGATCGCCGGCCTTTTGTGTCGTGCAGGCGGGCGATACCCTGATCTTCTTTTGTGATTTGCCCCTCAACGACAGATGGAAAAAGGGCAAGGCCCGTTTTTTTGAGATGCTGAATGGCATCAACAACACCCTGAGTCACGGTGTGCGGGTGATCAAGCTCAACGACGAGGCCGTCGGCATGCTGCATATGTCGGCGGTCTGGCACAATTATTACGACAAAAACGGCTTTTCCCGATTTCTTGACCAGTTTGTTGCGAGTGTGGACAGTTTGTCCAGCCATGCGGAGGTGATCCGGCATCTGCAAAGATGATCATCATGCGGGTGTGTCGGGGCACCCTATGCACGGGGGGGAAAATTTGTTAAAGTGACAGATCGTTTTTCCCCCTGTTCCCGGCAGTCCATTCCAGGTTCCAGTAGAGATCATGACCGAACTCAGCCACAACAAACAAATTCCCGTTAACATCGAAGATGAGATGCGTGCTTCCTACCTCGATTACGCCATGAGCGTGATCGTGGGGCGGGCGCTGCCCGATGTGCGCGACGGGTTGAAACCTGTGCACCGCCGTGTGCTGTTTGCCATGCACGAGTTGGGCAACGAGTGGAACCGGGCCTACAAAAAATCGGCCCGTGTGGTCGGGGATGTAATCGGTAAATATCACCCGCATGGCGATGTGGCGGTCTATGACACCATTGTGCGCATGGCGCAGCCTTTTTCCATGCGTCACCTGCTGATTGATGGTCAGGGCAACTTTGGGTCGGTGGACGGGGACTCGGCAGCGGCCATGCGGTATACCGAGGTGCGCATGACCCGGTTGGCGGGGGAGTTGCTGGCGGACATCGACAAGGAGACGGTCAATTTTGGCGCCAACTATGATGGTTCGCTGGAAGAACCCAAAATATTGCCGGGCAAGTTTCCCAACCTGCTGGTGAACGGTTCATCCGGTATTGCCGTCGGCATGGCCACCAACATTCCACCCCACAATCTGGGGGAGGTGGTGGCCGCCACCATTGCCCTGATCGACAATCCCCAGCTGACCGTTGCGGAACTGCTGCAATGGGTGCCCGGTCCCGATTTTCCCACCGGCGGCACCATTTGCGGTCGGGCCGGTATTCGTGCGGCCTACCTGACCGGGCGCGGCTCCATCGTCGTGCGGGCCAAAACCGAGGTGGAACAGCTGCGCGAGCATAGAGAGGCGATCATTATCAAGGAATTGCCTTTCCAGGTCAACAAGGCTCGCCTGGTGGAACGGATTGCCGAACTGGTGCGGGAGAAAAAGGTGGCGGGCATTGCCGACCTGCGTGACGAGTCCGACCGGGAAGGGATGCGGGTGGTGATCGAGCTCAAGCGTGACACCCAGGCCGAAGTCCTGTTGAACCAGTTGTACAAGCACACGGCCATGCAGTCCAATTTTGGGGTGAACGCCCTGGCACTGGTGCAGGGTCGGCCCATGTTGCTGGACCTGAAGCGGTTTCTGGAAGAGTTTATCAACCACCGCCGTGAGGTGGTCACCCGTCGCACCCAGTTCGAGCTGCGCAAGGCCCAGGATCGGAGCCACATTCTGGAGGGGCTGTCGGTGGCCCTGGCCAACATTGACCGTATCATTGAGCTGATCCGGCAGGCCTCGTCGCCGGCAGAGGCCAAAGGGGCGATGCTGGCCGAGCTCTGGGAACGGGGGCCGGTCGAGGTGATGCTGGCCCGGGCCATGGGCGATGGACCGGTCTCCCCGCAATTTGTCGATGGGGGCTATCGGTTGACCGAGGAGCAGGCACAGGCCATTCTCGATTTGCGCCTGCATCGTCTGACCGGGTTGGAGCAGGACAAGATCCATGAGGAGTTTGCATCGATTCTCGAAGAGATTGCCCGTTTGCGGGGCATTCTGGCCTCCGACCAGGTATTGATGGGGGTCATCAAGGCGGAGTTGCAGCTGATCAGGGAGATGTTTGCCGATGCGCGTCGCACGCAGATTATCGAGGATGTGGCTGATTTTTCGGTGGCCGACCTGATTCCCGAGGAGGAGATGGTGGTGACGGTCAGCCATGCCGGTTACATCAAGCGGCAGCCCAGTGTGGAGTATCGCACCCAGCGGCGGGGTGGCCGGGGCAAGAGTGCCGCCGATGTGCGGGATGAAGATTTTATTGCGCAACTGTTTGTCGCCTCGACCCATGACACCATTCTTTGTTTTACCGATCAGGGTCGGGTTTTCAAGCTGAAGGCGTATGATTTGCCGTTGGGCAGTCGGGCCTCCCGTGGTCGGCATGTGGGCAATATTTTGTCGTTGGAGGCCAATGAGCGGGTACGCCAGATACTGCCGGCGCCGATTCCGGTGGCGCAGTGGGGTTTGTGGGAGCTGTTGTTTGCCACCAGCCGGGGGCTGATCAAGAAGACCTTGCTGTCGGCCTATGCCAACATACGGGTCAACGGTCTGCGGGCCGTGGATTTGCGGGATGGGGATGACCTGATTGGCGTGGCCCTGCTACCGATTCTGCCGGGTGATTTGCCCAAACCGGAGGAGATTGCCGCCACCCTGCTGGACAGGGAGGGTGGCAGCGACGGGGAGGCTGACGAGGAGTTGGAGGTGGTTGGGACGGACGAGGAGGAGCCGGATGAGGAGGTGGATGGCTCGGTTGATGCGGAAGTGGATATCGGGCGGCCCGGGCGGGTCATGCTTTTTTCCCGGGATGGCAAGGCAGTACGGTTTCGCACCAAGCAGGTCCGGCGCATGGGTCGGGTGGCCCGGGGGGTGCGGGGTATGCGGTTGCGGGGGGATGACCGGGTGATTTCCCTCAATGTCCTGTTGCCTGGTTCGGGTTGTCAGTTGCTGGTGGTGACGGAGCGAGGGTTTGGCAAGCGGACCGATGAGGCCCTGTTTCCCACCAAGGGCCGGGGCACGCAAGGGGTGATCGGCATTATCACCAGCGAGCGCAACGGCCCGGTGGTGGATGCCCTGACCGTCTGGCCGGGGGATCAGGTGATGCTGATTTCCGACCAGGGGACGGTGTTGCGCACGGACGTGGATTCCATTCGCCTGACGGGTCGCAATGCGCAGGGGGTCAAGGTGTTGAATGTGGGGGCAGGCGAACGTCTGGTTTCGGTGGCGCGTATTGCCGAGGTGGAGGAGGGGGGAGAGGGCCACGAGGGGGGTGTGGAAGAGGGTGAGGGTGACCATGATGGGCCGGACGGGCCGATGGAGGAGGTATAGGCGGTGTTGGATCTCAAGTTGATTCGGGACAATCCGGGGTGGGTGGAGGAGCGGCTGGCCAGTCGGGGCAAGGGTCATGATTTGCAGGCCATTCATGCCCTGGAGCGGGAGAAGCGTGCCACCCAGGCCGAAACCGAGGCCCTGCAGGCGCGGCGCAATGAAATATCCCGTGAGATAGGCCATCTCAAGGCCCGGCAGGCGGATGCGACGGCGCTACTGGCAGAAATGCAGCTCCTGGGGCCGCGCCTCAAGGTGTTGGAGGGGCAGTTGCGGGCGCAGGAGGAGGGGGTGGCGGCTGCGGTGGCCGGCTTGCCCAATCTGCCGGACGAGTCGGTGCCGGTGGGGCGGGATGAGAACGACAATGTGGAGCTGCGCCGCTGGCCGACCCCTGACGATCCGGCGCCGTTGGCCTTTCCGGCCCGGCACCACTGGGAGATTGGCGAAGGGTTGGGCATTCTGGATTTTGAGGCAGGGGCGCTGGTGGCGGGGGCCCGTTTTACGGTGTTGCGGGGAGCCGGGGCCCGCTTGACGCGGGCCTTGATCAATTTCATGCTGGATCTGCATACGGGTCGGCACGGTTACACGGAGGTGTTGCCGCCTTTTCTGGTCAACCGGGAGAGTCTGTTCGGGACGGGGCAATTGCCCAAGTTTGAGGAGGAGTTGTTTGCTGCCCGGGATGATCCGTTGTTTTTGATACCCACGGCCGAGGTGCCGGTCACCAATCTGGTGCGTGGGCAGATTGTGGAGGAAGAGCAACTGCCGTTGCGGCTGGCGGCCTGGACTTCCTGTTTTCGCCGCGAGGCGGGGGCGGCCGGCCGGGACACACGGGGTTTGATTCGCCAGCATCAATTTGATAAGGTGGAGCTGGTCTGGATCACGCGGCCGGAGGAGAGCGAGGCGGCCCTGGAGCAGTTGACCCGGGATGCCGAGCAGGTGTTGCAGCAGTTGGGCTTGCCGTTTCGCACAGTGGCCTTGTGTACGGGTGATCTGGGCTTTGCGGCGCGCCGGACCTATGATCTGGAGGTATGGTTGCCGGGTCAGGGGCGGTATCGGGAGATCTCATCCTGTTCCAATACGGGTGATTTTCAGGCGCGGCGCATGCAGGCGCGCCTGCGGCGTCAGGAGAGCCGGAAGGTGGAGCCTCTGCACACCTTGAATGGTTCCGGTCTGGCGGTGGGTCGGACCCTGGTGGCCATTCTGGAAAATTATCAGCAGGCGGATGGCAGTGTTGTCATTCCCGATGTCTTGCGTCCCTACATGGGGGGCCTATCCGTATTGCTGCCAGCACATTAGATAATCCCGCCGAACGGATGGGTGGCCGAGTGGTTTATGGCAACGGTCTTGAAAATCGTCGTGTCGCAAGGCACCGGGGGTTCAAATCCCTCCCCATCCGCCAATTCCTTTTTATCCCTTTGATAACTGTGCTATTAAGGGGGTCGGATTTCAAAAGTGCTACCCCTTGGTGTTACCCCTTGCCACGACCCCTCGGCTGATTGTCGCCCATTTTGGCCACCCGGCAGAGCGGATTGGATGTAAGCTTATGGCTCCAGTCGTCATCGTGCTGTCATGCATCGTAGCGATACTCCTGGTGGTATTCCCATGGCGTTTTGCGTCGCGTCGCCAAAACCTGCCCTGCCCTGTCTGGTTGCGATGGCTTGTGGAACTCGACAACCCGTTCACGAAAACAAACCGAGCAACTTTCATCGTCGAGACCCTTCAACTCACCAAAGGCATGACGGTCTTGGACGCCGGGTGTGGGCCGGGACGTTTGACGGTTCCCTTGGCCTGTGGCGTTGGCCCGGAGGGT
>JAMOAX010000065.1:0-15896 GCA_039908555.1 Magnetococcus sp. DMHC-8 | reverse complement strand
TTTGCCCCGAACCCCACCAGGGGCTCTGCCCCTGGACCCCGCCAGGGGGATGATCCCCCTGGACCCGCAATACTACGTATCCCAGGCTGGGTGCGGTTCAGCATGGTTGAGCCAATAAAAAAAAGCCTGCCAACAAATATGACATTATTTGCCAAGACAAAATTGCGAAAAAATACGATCCAGCAAATGTTCATGCCGGGTCTCTCCAGCCAACTCCCCCACCGCTTCCAGGGCCGCCCGCAGGGCCAAAGCCACAATCTCCCCGGGCGCTTCCTCCTCCCACAACCGCTGCGCCTCCCCCACGGCCTCAACCGTCCGGGCCAAGGCCTCCCGCTGCCGGGCCACCAGAATAATGCTGCCCTCCTCACCGGCAGGCTGCCGGATACAATGGGCCTGCACAATATCCACCAACTCCTCCAGCCCCGCGCCGGTCATACAAGAAACCCCTACCCAGGGAAAGCCAACCAGAGAGGAGGAGGGGGGCAGCACAGGAATTCCCGCACACAGATCAAGCTTGTTGGCCACCAGGATGATCCGCTCCCGGCCCAACTCCTCGGCCCAGCGCTGCTCATCGTCCGTCAACCCGGTCCGGGCATCATACAACAGCAATACCCCATCCGCCGTTCGCATCCGCTCCCTGGCACGCCGTATCCCCTCCTGCTCCACCGGTTCAGCCGTTTGCCGCAAACCGGCCGTATCCACCAGCAAGACCGGCACCCCCGCCAACGCCAGGGGATGCTCATTCAAATCCCGGGTCGTCCCCGGCACCGCCGTGACAATGGCCTTGTCACGACCAGCCAGCCGGTTGAACAGACTGGACTTGCCCACATTGGGTCGCCCCGCAATCACCAGGTCCAGGCCATCCTGCCATTGCCGGCCCAGCAGGGCACCCTCGGTGAGCCTGGACAGAGCACCGCCGACGGCCTGCAACCGCTCCTGTAGCACCGCCCGCTCCAGCAGCTCCACCTCCTCGTCCGCAAAATCCAGCCCCATCTCTACCTGCACCAGCAGCTCCAACAGGCCCTCCCGCACCATACCCAACGTTTCGGCCAGCGACCCCTGCAACTGCCGCGCCGCCTCACGGGCCGCCCTCAGCGTGGCGGAATGGATCAGGGCCATCAACGCCTCGGCCCGGGTCACATCCCATTTGCCATTCTGACAGGCCCGCCGGGAAAATTCACCGGGCCGGGCCATCCGCACCCCCAGTTGCGTCAACAGTGCCAACAAACGGGCCACCACCACCGGGGCGCCATGGCAGTGAATCTCCATCTGCGCCTCTCCCGTAAACGAGTGGGGCGCCGGAAAATAGACCGCCAACACCTCGTCCAACACCGCCTCACCCTCCGGGTCAAACAGATCCAGACGGTGCATGTAACGGGGTTTGAACCAGTCGGAACCAAGAGGGGTACCACGGGGATGACGCAACAGAGGCAACAGACGGGTGGGCAGTTCGGGCCCACTGAGACGCACAACAGCCACCCCGGCACAACCGGGCGGAGTGGCCAAGCCGGCAATCAGATCGGCCTCCACAGCCACTGGCGAGCGCATGTCAAACTCCCACAAATGATCCCTGTTACTGACACACTACTGCGGGTCCAGGGGGGGCACCCCCCTGGCGGGTCCAGGGCAGAGCCCTGGGACTTTGCCTCTGCCTTTCAAAACAGCCGAAGCCGGTTTTTGCTGCGGCGCCCTCAGCATGCGCCGCAGGCAGACCGGCGGAATCGGATACTCTGCTGGACCAGGAGATGATTAAGACCAGCTGCAGCTTTTTTTGATCGCCAGCTTGCCTGCGGCGCATGTTGAGGGCGCCGCAGCAAAAACCGGCTGCGGCTTTTTTAAAATCAACGGCAAAGTCCCAGGGCTCTGCCCTGGACCCGCCAGGGGGGATGATCCCCCCTGGACCCCGCAACTGTTTTTACCCATTCAATCGGATTGGTTGCCCTGCATCACCCCATCTTTTTCATGATATAACCCTGCTGCATGATCGACAATATGTTGTTGATCAACCAATACAATACCAGACCAGCCGGAAACGACAAAAACATGAAGGTAAACACCACCGGCAACAGCAGCATGACCTTGGCCTGCACCGGGTCCGCCGGCGCCGGATTCATCCAGGTCTGAATCAGCATGGTGGCTCCCATCAACAACGGCAACACATAGTAGGGGTCCTGCACCGACAAATCATGAATCCATAAAAAGAACGGCGCATGACGCATCTCAACCGACAAATACAACACCTGATACAAGGCAAAAAAGACCGGAATCTGCACCAGAATGGGCAGACATCCCCCCAGTGGATTGACCTTGTTGCTCTGATACAACTGCATCATCTCCTGATTGAGACGGGCCTTGTCATCCCCATACAGCCTGCGCAACTCCTCCATCTTGGGCTGCAACTTTTTCATGGCATTCATCGACCGGTAACTCTTGTCCGCCAGCGGGAAAAAGAGTGCCTTGACCAGGATGGTCAGAAAAATGATGGCCATCCCATAGTTGTGCATGAAATCATTGAAAAAAAGCAGTATATCCACCAGGGGAACCGCCAAAAAATGCAGCCAGCCATAATCGATGGCCCGCTCCAGGGTCAACCCCTCCTTTTCCAGACTGCGAATCTCCTTGGGACCAATAAACAGCCGCGACTCGAACTGGGCCTCCTGTCCGGCTTCTATCGTGTGCTGTCGCGATACCGTACCAACCCGGTAAACGGGCGCATCGTAATCAAAATAATATTTTTTCAAACTGTCGGCCGGCGTGGGCACCAAGGCCGCCAGAAAATATTTGTCGGAAAAACCGACCCAGCCATTGCTGGCATCCTGATGCTGGTCCTTCTTCCGCAACTCTTCATAAGTGTGCTGGACCCGCGTCTTGTCCAGATAGCCCATCGGCCCCTGAAAATCCGCCGGTGCCGCTGTCTGACTCGGCTCGGCCGCCGGCTCGGTCCGCACAAACTGCGCAAACGAATACAGGGGCACCGGCTTCCCGCTCTGGTTGATCACCCGGTCACGCACCACCAGCATGTAAGAGTCCGGCGCAACGACAAAACTCTTCTCAAAACGCAACCCGCTGCCATTCTCCCACACCAAATCCAACGACCCGCCACCCTGTATCCCCTCCCGGCTCCGGGCACGCCACACCGTCTTCCGGCCCGGCGTGCGAATGTCCGGCGTCGCCAGAAAACCGGACTCGCCAAAAAAGAGCTCCTTGCCCCTGGTCGCCGCATCCAATTGCAAAAACCGAATCGGCTTGCCCTCCGGCGGCAGTTGGTCCAGATGCTTCACAAAAGACAAATCCACCAATTGCGCACCCGTCAGGGAAACCTGACCCTTGATCACCCCGTTGGCAAAGTCAACACGTACCTCCTCCTGCGACTCACCCGCCACTTCACCAGCAGGCGGTATGACCGGCTGGGGCTTGGCCAACTGCAATTCACTGCCCTTCCCGACCTGGGCATCGGGAACCGGCGCACTCTTTTGCTCCACCGGCTTGGCCTCACTCCCGCTACCAGGCTTGGACCCGGTCTGCTCCACCTCGACCGGCGGAGAACCAACATACAGCTCCATATAGGTCTGGTAGACCATCAACAACACAAACGACAGACTGAGGGCCAGGGTGGTACGCCGATCCATGGAATTTTCCTCGATGCAATAATAATGTTCAGTGGGTGTCAGGGTATGGGGTCAATGCCACCCGGATGCCAGGGATGACAGCGCAGCAGTCGCCGCACAGCCAACCAGCCGCCTTTGAGTCCACCATGGCGCTCCACCGCCTCCAGGGCATATTCGGAACAACTGGGAAAAAATCGACAGCTTCTCGGCAACACAGGCGATACCAACAATCGATAGGCGCGAATCAAAAGCAGCAAAAGACTCTTCATGGCGATCCGGCAAACGAGGCAAACAGGCCCTGCAAATCCCGACGCAGGGCCTCCACAGAGGCACCGCCCGCCTGCGGCCTGGCAATCAGGACCCAATCCCAACCCCCCGCCAACAACGGGCGACGCATGCGAAAAAACTCCCGCATCTGCCGCTTGACCCGGTTGCGCACCACCGCCTTGCCCACCTTGCGACTGACAGTCAAGCCCAGCCGGGCCTGGGGCCGCGTCACCGCCAGCGCAAACAGGAGAAAAAAACGTCCACCCAGCCTGCGCCCGGCAGACGTGACCTCACGAAACTCCGCACTCGCCAACAGGCGCGTCGATCTGGGAAATCGTGCCCCCCGAGTGGGCGCTACACCACCCTCCGGGTCAACCAGACCAGAGGATGGCAATCGCTCCAGAATGCTCAAGGCATGCTTTGCCTAAACCACGATCAGCCGCTTGCGCCCCTTGGCCCGGCGCCGGGCCAAGATCGCCCGACCACCCGCCGTGGCCATGCGCGCCCGAAATCCATGATTGCGACTGCGACGCAGTCTGCTGGGTTGAAATGTTCTTTGCACGTTCGCCTTCCTCTTCTGCTGTGCGGCCCGTATCCATGGGCCCGGATTAAACCTTCACAACCATCGCCCGGTCAACAAGCAACCGACCTATCATTGTACCCGACTTTTCCCCGGCTTGCCAGGGGTGTCGCGGAAAAAAAACAGGGCAATCGCATTTGAAATGTGCCATGGGGTCCAGGGGAGATTATCTCCCCTGGCGGGTCCAGGGCAGCGCCCTGGGACTTTGCTGTTTGCTTTTCAAAACGCCGAAGCCGGTTTTTGCTTCGGCTTTTTCAGCATGCGCCGCAGGCAGACTGCAGATGATCGCAGGTCCCGAGACCACTCGCCAGCCTCGTGGGGAAACCAACCTGATTTGACAGGTGCAAGCCGATCCAGAATCGCCAGCTTGCCTGCGGCGCATGTTAAAAACGCCGCAGCAAAAAGCGGCTGCGGCTCCTTTGAAAAACAACGTCAACAGCAACGGCAACGGCAAAGTCCCAGGGCTCTGCCCTGGACCCGCCAGGGGGGTGACCCCCCTGGACCCGCAATCCCGGCACAGTATCCGCCCGTCACTCTTTATCCTCGAGTCACCACCGCCAACGTTGTATACTGAGACCAGCCCGCGTTCTGTCACGCGGGATGATTCACGTGAAACCTGCCACCCGGAGCCTGCCATGACCCCCAACAAACCTGTCACCACCCCCGACCCACCCCCAGAAAAAACGGAACCACATCAGGGGAACAAGCCGTTCACCAACCGCATGCAACGATTGCTGGCCGGCCAGCCAAACGATGATGTCATCCTCGACCCGGACAATCCCAACCTGATCCTGGAAAAAAGACAAGAATCAACCGGGCAGTAACAGGACGACCAGGCCCAATCAACAGGTAAAATCTCATGGGGTCCAGGGGAGATAATCTCCCCTGGCGGGTCCAGGGCAGCGCCCTGGGACTTTGCTGTTGCCGTTGTTGTTGATTTTAAAAAAACCGCAGCCGCTTTTTGCTGCGGCACCCTCGGCATGCGCCGCAGGCAGACTGGCGGGTGGTCCCGGGACTGGCGATCATCTGCAGCCTGCCTGCGGCGCATGTTGAAAACGCCGCAGCAAAAAGCGGCTGCGGCTCCTTTGAAAAACAACGGCAACAGCAACGGCAACAGCAACGGCAACGGCAAAATCCCAGGGCGCTGCCCTGGACCCGCCAGGGGGGTGACCCCCCTGGACCCGCAAACGTTGTCCACGGATCTCCGTCAGGTCAGCAACAGCTTCTGGCGCTTTTCGTACACCTCCAACAGTTTCCAATGCACAATGGGTATGGCCAGCAGATCGTGACACTGCACACAATGCAACACCACATCCTGCTCAAAGCTGAATCGCCACGGCGGGCTGGCAGGGTCCAGATAGCTCTGCTCCCCCAGAAATCCACCCGACCGAATCACCTCCACGACCCGCCCGGCACCGTTCAACAATACCACCTCACCCCGCTCCACCAGCCACAATCGGGGATCGGTCGCCACCGGTACAAAAGC
Organism: Magnetococcus sp. DMHC-8; assembly: GCA_039908555.1. Taxonomy (GTDB): domain Bacteria; phylum Pseudomonadota; class Magnetococcia; order Magnetococcales; family Magnetaquicoccaceae; genus Magnetaquicoccus. Next base: position 9,955 of record JAMOAX010000065.1, on the reverse strand, counting down.
GCCCCCGGCCATCGGCGTCCGCACCATCATCCGGGCAATGCGCCCCAACGACAAAAAGGTGGTATGCTCCCCAAACAGCCAGGTCTTGCGCAACAGGGAAACCTTGACCATCATCGCTTCCATCTCTGCCGTCAGGCCATTCTGCTCCAGAAAAGCCCGCATCCGGGCCGCAGGAAATTGAATGACACTGCAATGGGAAACGGTCCGATAGGTCCATTGCCGACGACAAGCCTTCCACTCCTCCTGTTCAGGCGTATCCGCCGCCTGGGCGTCGGAAGGCGCCTGTACTGCGTCCGCACGCCGTTCCAGGTGCTCACCAAACAACGCCTCACTGCCAATCAACGAACCAAAGGCCAGATGATTGTGCACATTGGCCGCTGAATTGAGATAGGCAACCGTCCCGGACAAAATCATGTCCACCCGCTCATGCTCATCTCCATCCCGCCGACCCCGCCGGATGATGGTCCCCGCATTGTAGTCCACCACCGGACTGTTCAACAGTTCCAACACCTCCTCAATCGGGGCAGTCGGAAAAATCTCCCGCAAAAACAGACAGGCCCGTTCCAACCGGTAATCCCGCTGCCCGGGAATCAAGATATCCTCCGCACCAAACGAGGATTCCGAGCCAATCTCCATCTCCTGGGTGGTCAAACTCCGGGCAATGTGCGCCAGAATCAAACGACCCGACTGATCCTGACGAAAATCCTCCGCCAACCCATGAATCATGCCACCACCAATGTCCAGCTTCTTCAAGGTGGCCGGCTGCAAATAATCGGCCTTGACCTTCTCCATGAAGGCCGGAGGCACCTGACCAGGCCCATCACCGGTCATCCCATCCAGCACCTTGAAGGCCGACAAATCCGCCCAATGCGCATAGGTATGCTGGTTGCCCGCCTCATCCGTCGCCCGGAACAAAAACAGACTCGTCTCCAAAGGATGGGGCGAAAAAATGGGCATCACCTCCAGCCCGTCACAATCATTCCACTCGTCAAACACCAGATCCCGGATCGCAAACAATTGCGCAAATTTGGCCTCGTCCAGGGACATCAAGGCCGCAAATTTTTTGGTCACAGAGGCCCGCACCAACGGCGTGGCAAAATATTTCAACCGCTGGTCCGCCTGAATCAGGGCAGGCAAACCGGCAAAATGATCATCATGGGCATGGGTGTGAAAAATGCCATCCACCTCGCTGATATCCACTCCCAGCGAGGTCAGCGATTGCAAAATGCCCGGACTGGCATCAATCAGATAAATGCGCCCGTGAAACATGATCATGCTGCCCATGCTGGGCCGGTTGACATCCCAACCGTCCCCCTCGCCCGTGTGAATGACGGCAAAATGATGCTGCTTGAGCTGGTGCCGCCCCAACGGATAAGGGGATTCATAGCCGACACCAGAGGGCAAATTGAGATCCACCTCGGTGAACTCGCCCCGAAAACCAAATTTGTAACGGTTGAAACCGGAGCGCTCCACCGTCACACCATTGCGAATCTCTACCGGACCCTCCCCCACCTCCAGGGTGTCCAGAAAATCCGCCGGCGAACGAATGGCCCCAAAGGCAAATTTGAGCTTGATGCGCATCATGAGGTCGGCCATGGTCTCATCCACCCCGGCCGCCATGATCTCCTCCCTGCTGATCAGCCCATAGTTGCCCCGGTAAATATAGGCCATCTGGGCACGCACCTGCGCAGCAGAACCCACCAGCATGGGCTTCAAACCGGTATTGTTGGGATGCTTGGGAATGATGATGCCCTGGCGATACAGCATCTGCAACACGGGAAACTCGGCCAGATTGGCAAAACCACCATTCTGAACCAGCACATCCGACAACAAAATCACGTTGGGGCCTGTCTCGAACGGCACGCCATCCTTGCTGGTGTTGCTGATAAAACCACGCCGCATCAGGTGCTTGACCACTTCACTGGGACAGCCGCACAAAATATACAAACCCGCCTCGGGAATCTGCAACCAGAACACCCCCGGCGCCACCTGCAAGGTGAGCAGATTGCGCATGGCCACCCGCATGGCCACCTCCGCCTGCTGGCGAATCACAATCTCCTTTTCCAGCTCCACCGTCCTGGCCTGCACCTGGCGCCGCAACACCATGTTGCCCACAAACAACAACACCAGCATCCCGGCCGCCCCGGCCGCCACCGGCAATACCCACTTGGGAAAACTCTTCCGGGTGCCCCCCTCATACCACAAATTAAATGAGTGGTAGTAAAACGAGTCATTGTCGGCCTTCATCTCACGCAGATCCCGGTCCAGCGCCTGCAACAGGTCCGCATTGCGATTCTTGGGCGTGGCATAACGGATTTCCATGGGACAACACAGCATCGGGCTTTTGTGCGCCGCATACCCCTTGTCGATCATCATGCCCGCCGAGCGGGAGATGACACCGGCATCGGCATCGTTGTCGGCCACCGCCTGCAAGACCGTCTCATAGTCCACCTGATCCAGGGGGTGGATCTCAATGCCCAATTGGACCAGCAACGCCTTGAAACGGGTAAAATAAATATCATCCTTCATGCCGGCCACGATCCGGCCTTTCAGCTTGGCCAGGGCATCCAGCTCCGGATTCCAGACATACAACTGTCCCCAGTTGGAAAAGGCCGTCTCAGAGGAAAATTCAAATTTTTCGGATCGCTCCGGCGTGTAGGCAATGGCCACCTGCAGATCGATCTCCCCGTTGATCAGCCGCTGGTAGGTCTCCGCCCAGGAGCCGAACACATACTGGAGTTTCCACCCCTCCTTGGCAGCCGTGTGCTCCAGCAGATCGATATAAAATCCCTTGACAACCCCATCCTTGTCGGCGAACACACCCGGTTCGTTCTGGTAAACCCCCACCTTGACCTCACGCCCCGCCCCGCCGGCACCATGGACAGACGGAGCGGCCACCATCAGCCACGCCAACAGGCAGCACACCCCCGCAAACACCCTATGCAATCGCAACATGGCAGCAGAACATCCTTCACAAAACAGCAAAGAGACCCGGGAACAGCACCCCGCCAACGCTCGACCTTCCCCGTCCACCCTCCGGATGCACGGCGGGAACGCGAAAAAACGTTCCGGGCATCGGTTTTTATAGCACAGCCAAGGAGATACACGCCAGCAAAAAACGGGGGAGGACCCGCCTATGGCGCGTTTTGTGGGTAATAGTCCAGATACCAGGCCACAAACCGCTCAATACCCGCACGGACCGTGGTGGCAGGACGAAAACCCACCGCCCGCTCCAGATCACTGATGTCGGCATAGGTATCGGGTACATCCCCCGGCTGCAACGGCAAAAAATCAATCCGCGCCTTCCTGCCCAATACCGCCTCCAGGGTCTGAATGTAGGCCATCAACGACACCGGCTGGTTGTTGCCAATGTTGTACAGTCGATAAGGCACCCCACCCGGAACCGCTGCCAACCCGTCACCCGGCGAGTCGGCCGGGACAGTGCCGGGCACCTGGTCCAGCACCCGCACCACCCCTTCGATGATGTCGTCAATATAGGTAAAATCACGCTGATGCCGACCGTGGTTGAACACCGGAATGGGCTCGTCGGCCAACATTTTGCGGGTGAACAAAAACAACGCCATGTCCGGCCTGCCCCAGGGACCATACACCGTAAAAAAACGCAACCCCGTCGTCGGCAGACCATACAGATGACTGTAGGTATAGGCCATCAACTCGTTGGCCTTCTTGCTGGCCGCATACAGAGAGAGGGGCTGATCCACCCGATCCTGCACGGCAAAAGGCAGCCGGTTGTTGGCACCATACACAGAACTGGACGAGGCATACAGCAAATGATCCACCTGCTGGTGACGGCACCCCTCCAGTACATTGAGAAAACCCACTATGTTGCTCTCCACATAGGCATGGGGATTGTGCAGAGAGTAACGCACCCCGGCCTGGGCCGCCAGATGCACCACCCGGTCAAACCCGCACTCGGCAAACAGGGCCGCAATCGAGTCCCGCCGCGCCAGATCATCACAAACAAAACGAAAACCGGACTCACCCTGCAACCGCGCCAACCGTGCCTTCTTCAGCGCCACATCATAATATTCATTGAGATTGTCCAGCCCCACCACCTCGTCCCCCCGCGCCAGCAAACGGGCAGAAAGGTGAAAACCAATAAATCCGGCTGCTCCAGTGACGAGAATTTTCATGCACGCTCCATGGCCATCATTGGCACAATACCACCTCCGCCGTACAACCGACCGGTCCAACCCGGTTTTCCACTTGGCAAGACAACCGGCAAACAGTAGACTGTAACCCAACTGTCAAGACCGGTAAAGTGCCGTTAACCACACATGGCCTTGATCATCGTTTTGTCCAACGGGGCGTCAAAACCTGCCAGCCTGTCTGCGGCGCATGCTGAACAGGCCGCAGCAAAAAGCAGCGGCGGCTGCTTTGAAAAGCCACAGCAAAATCCCAGGGCGCTGCCCTGGACCCGCCAGGGGGGTGACCCCCCTGGACCCGCAATTCCTGTATGGTGTGCCGGGGGTGAACATGGACAAAACGACGATCAAGACCCACCGGCAGATGACATGATACCGGGTTGAAATCGAACAAAAAACCAGATGGCACAGGGGCAAGGAGATGGGAGAAGAGCTCGAACCCGGCGAAGAATCGGATGATTCCTTCGCCCAGGAGACGCATCCCGACGAACAGACTGTCACCACACCATCGCGCCGACCCGCCTGGAACAATGCCGCCGAACAATCGGTACTGGGCGCCATCCTCCTGGACAACAGCGTCCACGATCAGGTGGCCGACATCCTGCATCCCCAGGATTTTTATACGGGCGCCCACCGGGCCATCTATCAGGCCATCTGCACCCTGCTGGAACGGGGCGAACCGGCCGATCCCATCGTCCTGCAACAATACCTGCAAAAAAACGATGAACTGCACTCGGTCGGCGGCGGCGGCTACCTGGCCCAACTGATCGAAACCGTACCCACCACCGCCAATGCCGGCGCCTACGCCCGCCTGGTCCGGGACAAGGCCCTCCTGCGGGAACTGGCGCAACAGGCCACCCACATCGTGGAAACCGTCTACCAGGGCAAAAACATGCCCACCGACCAACTGCTGGATGAGGCGGAACAACGCATCTTTTCCGTGGGAGAAGGACGCAGCCATCGCAGCGCCAGCTACTTTCCCCTGAAAGCCGTCCTCATGCCGGTGCTGCACAATATTGAACAGTTGATGAAACACAAAGGCACCGTCACCGGGGTGCCCACCGGTTTCGTGGACCTGGACAAAATGCTGGCAGGCCTGCAAAAATCGGATCTGCTCATCCTGGCAGGCCGGCCCTCCATGGGCAAAACCTCCTTTGCCATGAACATTGCCGCCAATGCCGCCATCGATCACCACGTGCCGGTGGCCGTCTTCTCCCTGGAAATGTCCAAGGAACAACTGGTCGCCCGCATGCTCTCCGCTGCCGCCCGCATCGATGCCCAAAAATTGCGAACCGGCTGGCTGGACGACAAGGATTACGGCCAGTTGATCACCATGGCCTCCCGCCTCTCCCAGGCACCCCTGTTCATCGATGACACCCCGGCCATCTCCATCGCCGCCCTGCGGGCCAGGGCCCGCCGCATGCGGCGGGAACAAAAAATCCAGCTCATCCTCATCGATTATCTGCAATTGATGCAGGGCGATCTCAAAACCGAAAACCGGGTCCAGGAAATCTCACAAATCAGTCGCGGCTTGAAATCCCTGGCCAAAGAGCTGGGCATACCCATCATCGCCCTCTCCCAACTCTCCCGCCGCCTGGAAGAGCGTCCCAACAAGCGACCCATCCTCTCGGATCTGCGGGAATCGGGCGCCATCGAACAGGATGCCGACGTGGTCATGTTCGTCTTTCGCGAAGAGGTCTACAAGGAAAACGATCCCGCCCTGGCCGGCCTGGCAGAGATCATCGTCGCCAAACAACGCAACGGCCCCACCGGCAAGGTCAAGTTGACCTTCCTGAAACAGTTTACCCGTTTTGAAAACTATGCCGACCCCCGCTATGCGGGATAACCGGCAACCAACCCGGGAAAAAAAGATGATCACCATGCCGACACGCGACAACTCAGCAGGCCGCCCGACCTGGCTGGAAATCGATCTGGATGCCATCCAACACAATTTTGCCATGGCACAACGCGCGGTGGCCCCGGGGGTCGCCCTGTTCCCGGTGGTCAAGGCCAACGGTTACGGCCTGGGCGTGCTGCCCATCGCTCAACGGTTGCTGGAAGCAGGGGCCGACGGCTTGTGCGTGGCCATGGTGGAGGAGGCCGACCTGTTGCGCCGGGCCGGCATTCAACAACCCATCGTGCTGCTGTCCGGCCTCTCCGCCGGCCTGGAACAGGCCGTGGTGGCGCTCAATCTGCAACCCTTCGTGTTCGACCTGGCGGCTTTGCCACGATTGAGCCGGGCCGCCGGTACCCGGACCGTCCCGCTCTTTCTCAAAATCAATACCGGCATGGGCCGGCTGGGATTGACGGCCGATACCGTGGCAGAGGCCGTCGCCAGCGCCCGTGCCCTGCCCGGCTTGCACCTGGACGGCCTGGTCGCCCACCTGGCCGCCGCCGATCAACCGGATCACCCCTCCAATAGCCAACAGTTGCACAATCTGCTTGACCTGTTGACCCGGTTCGACCTGACCGGTCGTCGCGCCTCCCTGGCCAACAGCGCCGCCATTCTCTCCCGGCCCGACACCCACCTCGCCTGGGTGCGACCCGGCATCATGCTGTACGGGGCCTCCCCCTTCTTTCCGGCCAACACCGGACGCGCCATCGGTCTGCAACCCGTGGTGCGCTGGTGCACCCGCATCCTGCAGATCAGCACGCTGTCCCCGGGCGAATCGGTGGGGTACGGCCATACCTTCATCGCCCAGCGACCCTCCCGCATCGCCATCCTGCCGGTGGGCTACGCCGACGGCTACAGCCGCTCCCTCGGCAATCAGGCCACCGTGCTGGTGGCCGGACAACGGGCCCCCGTGGTGGGCCGGGTCTCCATGGATACCATCGCCATCGATCTCACCGATCTGCCCCCGGTCGCCACCGGACAACCGGTCACCCTGCTGGGCAACGATGGCGAAGCCCATATCGACGTCGAAGAGATGGCCGCCTGGCGGGGCACCATCCCCTACGAGGTGTTCTGCAATCTGGGAGAACGGGTGCCCAGGTATTATGTGTAAAGCCTTGCTCACCGTTTCGTCCGGCGGCGTGTCCGGTTCCGCGGGTTTGCCTGCGGCGCATGCTGAAAAGGCCGCAGCAAAAACCGGCTGCGGCTTCTCTGAAAAACAACAGCAAAACCCCAGGGCGCTGCCCTGGACCCGCCAGGGGGGTGACCCCCCTGGACCCGCAATCCCGGCATCGGTCATCTTTGCAACCGGCAGAGAGACAGACCCTGCCAGATTGCCTGCGGCGCATGCCGAAAAGGCCGCAGCAAAAACCGGCTGCGGCTTCTCTGAAAAGCAACAGCAAAACCCCAGGGCGCTGCCCTGGACCCGCCAGGGGGGTGACCCCCCTGGACCCGCAATCCCATACCCTGCCAGGCTGTGAAGGCAGTGGCCATGTTCGCCCAGGTGGCCCTGCCGGTGCCGCTGCGCTCCTTCCTGACCTATGCCGTACCGACCGACCTGACACCCCTGCCGGGCACACTGGTCCTGGTGCCGGTGGGCCGCACCCGGCAGGTGGGCGTGCTCTGGTCCCTCGCCAGCCAACCCGCCTGGACCGCCGGGGAAATCCGCCCCATCATCGCACTGCTGGAAGAACGGCCCCTGCTGACCGACGACCTCCTGCACCTGCTGGAGTGGATGGCCCAATACTACCTCTGCCCCATCGGCTCCGTGATCGCAGCGGCCGTGCCGGGACATCTGCGGTTTCATAAACGGCGGCGCGCCGTGTGGTACGGCACCGAACTGCCGGCTGACCTGCCGGACACCCTGCGCCCCCTGGCAGAGTGGTTGCACAAACGGACCTCCCTGACCGAAGAAACCCTGGCAGACCGCCTGGGACAGGCCAATCTGAACAATCAACTGGCACAACTGGTCCGCCGCGGCCTGGTCACCCTGGAAGAGAGCTGGCACGGTCGCCATGCCACCACCGCCTCCAACACCCAATCAGCCACCCTGCCCGCCACACCCGCCACCCCGCCACCCACCCTGAACCCGGACCAGGCCCGCCACGCCCGGCAACTGGCCGAGGCCCAGCAAACCCGGCAGTTTGTCCCATTTCTGCTGCACGGCATCACCGGCAGCGGCAAGACGGAACTCTATTTCCGGGCAGTCGAACAGTGCCTCGCCCTGGGTCGGCAGGCCCTGCTGATGGTGCCCGAAATCGCCCTGACCCCCCAGTTGATCCAACGCTACCGGAACCGCTTCCAGGTGGCACTGGCGGTGTTCCACTCCCGCCTGGGGGATGCACAACGATTTGACTACTGGCAGCAGATCCGGGATGGACGGGCCAAGGTGGTGATCGGGGCACGCAGCGCCATCTTCGCCCCGTTCGCCGATCTGGGTCTGATCGTGGTGGACGAGGAACACGACACCTCCTACAAGCAGGAGGGGAGCGTCCCCTACCAGGGACGGGACATGGCCGTGGTGCGGGCCAGACGGGCAAACGCCGTGTTGATCCTGGGCAGTGCCACCCCCTCCCTGGAATCCCTGACCAACGCCGGGCAGGGACGCTACACCCTGCTGTACCTCGGTCGGCGGGCCACCGGCACCCCCCTGCCAACCGTGGAGCTGATCAATCCGGGAGAAAGCACGCTGCATACCCCGATGCGCTTTGCCGACCTGTTGAGTCACCCCCTGCGCCAGGCCCTGCAGGATACCCTGGCCGCCGGTCAGCAGGCGCTGCTGTTTCTCAACCGGCGCGGCTTCGCCCCCTCCCTGTTGTGTCGCCGCTGCGGGCAGGCGGTCAACTGTCCCCACTGTTCCGTCACCCTCACCCTGCACAAGGCCCGCAAACAGTTGATCTGCCACTATTGCGATCACCGGCAGCGGGTGCACGATGTCTGCACGGGCTGCGGACAGTTGAGCCTCTTCGCCTTCGGACCCGGCACCGAACGGCTGGAAGAGGAGGTGCGCGAATGGCTGCCCGCCGCGCGCATCGCCCGCCTGGACCGGGACACGGTCGGCACCGGACTGGTGGACCTGGAGTCCACCCTCACCGCCTTTCACGACCGCAGGCTGGACATCCTGCTCGGCACCCAGATGATCGCCAAAGGCCACCACTTTCCCGGTCTGACCCTGGTGGGGGTGGTGCAGGCCGAAACCACCCTCTGCCAACCCGACTTCCGGGCGGCGGAACGCACTTTTCAACTGATCACCCAGGTGGCGGGACGGGCAGGACGGGAGGAGGGGGCACCAGGACGGGTCATGGTGCAGAGTTATGATCCCGGCCACTACGCCCTGCAGGCGGTGCTGACCCATGATGTGGCCGGATTTGCCATCCAGGAACAACGGTTTCGTCAGGAGGCGGGCTATCCGCCCTACCGGCGGTTGGCCCTGCTGCGCTTTTCCGCATCAGCCCTGCAGGACGGCGAAACCTTCGCCCATACCTTGCGGGCCCGCCTGCCAGTCAACGAGGAGGTCCAATGGCTCGGCCCGGCCCAGTCCCCCCTGTTCAAGCTGCGCAACCGTTACCGCTGGCAATTGCTGATCAAGGAGATGGTGCCGGGCCGGCTGCACCGCTGCCTGAAACCCCTGCTGGCCCTCGCCATTCCCCTGGCCGGCAGCCGGATTCGGCTGGAGTGGGACGTGGACCCCTATTCGTTTGTGTAGGAGCGGGAGGCACTATCCGCCAGCCTGCCTGCGGCGCATGCTGAAAATGCCGCAGCAAAAAACGGCTGCGGCTCTTTTTAAAGTCATCGGGTAGGAGGCGGGGTCGCCCCCGCCGTCCTCCCACACCACCGTACATACGGTTCCGTATACGGCGGTTTATGCAGCACCTTGAAGTCGTCGTAGCTGGCTCAA
>JAMOAX010000064.1:0-15898 GCA_039908555.1 Magnetococcus sp. DMHC-8 | reverse complement strand
GACCCGCCAGGGGAGATAATCTCCCCTGGACCCCATAAAACTTTACCCGCCGAACCACGAATCCCGAGACAGGTGCGGTTCAGACCCGGGATTGTTTACAAGTCAAAATCGGCCGGGTTGATTCCCAGTTCTCGACAAATTTCCCTGGCCACCCCCTTCTCCTGTTCGTCAAAGTCGCCATCGGATGCACCGATGGCGCAGCAGACGCGCACAAGCAGACGCGCCTCGCCGGCATTTTTCACTTTGGCGATCACCCCCAGTGCCTCCGCCTTGCCCAAGCCAAAATCAAATTCAAACTTTCCCAAATGCCGTTGAAAGGCGTCCACCACCTCACTGGTTGGATATACCTTCAATGCATCAGAGTTTTGGATGAATCCCAACATCTTTTGCTTCTCGGCACTCGCCACACTGCCATCCGCAGCGGCCACCAGTGCACAACCTGCCAAAATCCCCTCCATCAACTCCCTGTTTTTGTAGCGGGTCATTTCCTGGCCAAGGGCAGAGTGCAGTTGAGCGGCACGGTTCTTTATTTCATCAAAAAAGCCCATCACTTGCTCCCATTTTTTTCTAGATGTAAGTGGCAATCGTCGGCAACAAATCGTGAACAGTCTTGCCATGGCCATAGGCACCAATGGCGTGCATTCTCCATTCACCGGCATGTCTGTAGAGCTTTGTCATCACCATCGCCGTATGGCTGCCCTGACTTTCAAGACGATAGATGGCAATTTCACTCTGCGTGGCAGCATCCTGCAGGCGGCAGTAGGCATTTTGCACTCGATCAAACGTCTGACCACCAAAACTGTTGACCACAAAAACCAACGAGGTCACTGAGACCGGCACCCGGGAGAGTGTCACGATGATCTGTTCATCGTCCCCTTCTCCTGCACCGGTTACGTTGTCACCCGTGTGCTGGACGGAACCATCCCGACTTTGCAACTGCTGAAACCATACCACGTCCAGCAACTGGCCGGCACTGTCAAATTGCAGGCATGAGGCATCCAGATCGACCTCCTGACTGCCACCAAAGAGACTCAACAATCCGCCTTTTTTGGCAGCAACATCCCAGCCCAGCCCCATGATGACCTTGTCCAACGCAGGGCCGGATTCCTTGACTAAACTGATTTTTTGACCTTTTTGCAAAGAAACGGACATGACAAATCTCCCTTCTTGTAGTCAGTGACTGGTTGATTCAGGCTCTGGCAATACGGCATGCTCATCCGGTAATGCGGTCGGTTGCGCTGTTGTTTCAACCAGATGACGGAATTGGACAACAGTGATGCGATGATTATCCATACCTGTCACCACCAACTCAGCCGATGGGATGGAAACGTGCTCGCCAATCTTTGGAACCCGCCCCAGGGTGTGATAGATCAAACCGCTGATGGTCACAAAATTCGTATTTTCTGAAAAAGAGTACTGAAGAACCGGTTCCAGTTCCCTCATCCTCATCGAGGCATCAATCACATATTGTCCTCCCTCCAGTTTTTTGATACGGCGCGCACTTTTGGTGAATTCATCTTCATACTCACCAACAATCTCCTCCAGAATGTCTTCCAGAGTGATAATGCCTTCTGTACCACCATACTCGTCTATAACGACAGCCATCTGTTGACGGGTTGCCTTGAACTCTTTGAGCAGATCGCTCATCATCTTGCTGTTTGGAACAATATGGATCGGGTGCAGATGCTCACCGATCGGACGCGCCATCTCATTCGTATCCTTCGCTCCGGCCAGAACACTGAGCAGTTCTTTCATCGCCACATAACCAACAATATTGTCAAGGTTGCCCTCGTAGACGGGATACCTGGCATGGGGGTACTCCCGAAACTTGCCCAATGCCTCATCCAAAGTGGTCTCCTTGGTGAATGCCAAAATATCCGTCCTGGGTATCATGGCAGTCTGCACGGTTCGTCCACCAAAATCCATGACGCTATGGATCATCTTGGAGTCTTCAGGATTGAAAATGCCAGCATCTTCACTGGCAGTGATGATGGTGCGGATCTCCTCGTGAGTCATATTAAAATGCTCTCCGTGAGAACCGACCAAACCACCCTGACCGACACACCACAGGAGCAGGGTGGATGCATGTTTCATGGCCCAAATGACAGGCGTCCAGAAGATATACTGGATATCCACTGACCAGGCGACAGCCATCGCCACAGATTCCGCCTTGTGGAACGCCAGAATTTTGGGAGCCAATTCACCACCGACCACATGCAGGAAAGATATAATGGCAAAGGCAACCAGATAGGCTGACAAATTGGCCATCTTCGTCAACTCTTCACTTTGACCGAAGAGAGAAAAGAGACCCACAAACCATGGGTCCATAATCTGCGCCACAGTATCCATACCGATGGCACCCAACCCCAACGAAACCAGGGTAATGCCAATCTGGGTAACCGAGTAAAAACGCTCAGGTTCATGATGCAATTTTTGCACACGGGCGGCCGATTTGCTGCCTTGATCGGCCAGTTGCCGAATCTTGCTGCGCCTGGCCCCTGTAATGGCAACCTCTGCACCAACAAAATAGGCATTCCCTATGATAAGAAAGATGATTAAAATCAATTTAAGCCATAAAACGGTTTCCATCGTGCTCCCACTCTCCTCGACAGGTTGTTGTCACATATACCCATTGGGTTTTTGGTGCTCAGTCCCGCATGGCTTTTCCCAAACGTTTCCTGGCATCGTTAAAATCGTCGGTGGCATTGCGAAGAACAAGGTTGGCGCGCACCACGTCATGCAATGCCTTCCCGATATCTGTTCCTCCAATCCAGGAGGTCACTTTTTTGACATCGTCCGCGTTCCCGCTGATGATCTCTTGAGTGGACCCTGACAGAATGTTAATCCTGTGCTGGCAAATACCGTCAACGCCCGTGGTACAGGAACAATTTGCTGTCATGTTTGTTCCATCCTTCATGAAAACCACGTCAAATACTTTCTTGTTTTGTCCACTCACCTGAAAGCGTACTTCAACCATATTGATTCTCCTCATCAGGGTTTCAGATGTGCCAATCGGTCCTGGTTATCGTTTCGTTCGACAGGGTGACAAGACCCGCCAGCCTGCCTGCGGCGCATGCCGAAAACGCCGCAGCAAACACCGCTGCGGCTTCTTTGAAAAGCAACAGCAAAATCCCAGGGCGCTGCCCTGGACCCGCCAGGGGGGTGACCCCCCTGGACCCGCAATTCCTGTATGGTGTCCCGGAGGTGAGCATGGACGAAACAACGATCAAGACCCGCACCGCGAACCATGCGCATTCAGCCCACATCCACACCATAACTCTTTGACAAGGGGGCCAACCCACCGGCGAAACCCTGGCCAACAGCCCGGAATTTCCACTCGTTGTTCCGCTTGTAGATCTCCCCAAAAATCATCGCTGCTTCCGTGGACGCATCTTCGCTCAAGTCATAACGGGCAATTTCGAGTCCCCCCTCGGCATTGATGATCCGCATGTATGCACGGTTGACTTGACCGAAATTTTGTTTTCTGCTGTCAGCCTCATGGATGGTGGCCGCAATGACGATCTTGTCCACATCGGCGGGAATCGCATCCAGATTCAGCAAAATCTGTTCATCATCCCCCTCACCGGCACCGGACCGGTTGTCTCCCTGGTGCTGAACGGCCCCGTTGGCGCCTTTCGGATTGTTATAAAATACAAAATCACTATCGGAACGCACCTTTCCGTTCGCTCCGAGAATGAAAACAACCGCATCCAGGTCAAACGGTTGCCCATCGGTAGAACGGGCATCCCAGCCAAGACCGGCCACTGCGGCTTTCATGCCGGGGGCTTCCTTCGACAACGATACATTACCGCCTTTGGAGAGAGAAACAGACATGGGAATACTCCTTGATACGATTGATATATTTTGGTAATTTCACCACCTGACCACCCGGTTTGCAAAGCACGGATGCACGTTGAGCCCGGTCAGGAATGAAGCTGCAGACTACGGGCTCCAACCCTATCAGATCAAGCTGAAATCAAACTGAGCCACATGTTTTTTTTGAAAAAAAATCGGCGCGACGCTCAGTTTCAGTTCAGGTTCGCTCGGCATGATGATTCGAAATGACTGTTAAAAAACCAGAATGTGTCACACATGTCCTGCTCGATGATCAAGACCGCCACACACCCTTACCTGCCCTGGAGACAACATGCGTATCTTGATCATCGAAGACGACCAGGTTTTGGCCAATCACCTGAAAGGCAAGCTGGAAGCAGCCCATTTTGCCGTGGATATGGCCCACAATGGTATACAGGGAGAATCCATGGGCAACGAGACTGTCTACCATGCCGTCATTCTTGATCTGGGACTGCCGGACCGTCCCGGACTCACGGTCTTAAGAAACTGGCGAAAAAACCATAACATCGTCCCAGTCATCGTCCTGACGGCGCGCAACACCTGGCAGGAACGTGTACAGGGTATTGACGCCGGGGCAGATGACTATCTTGGCAAGCCTTTTCATGTCGAAGAGTTGCTGGCCAGAGTCAAGGCCCTGGTCCATCGTTTTCGCGCACGCTCTCAGGGAATGCTGACCGTAGGCGGATTGACCCTTGATGAACAAAAACAGTGTGTACAAACTGCCAATGGCGATCCTGTGCAGCTCACCTCCATGGAATTTCGTTTGTTGCGGGTATTCATGTTGTCTCCAGAACGCATCCATTCCAAAGAGGCCCTGATGGATGCCATTTATGATTTTGACAAAGAGGTGGACCATAACATCATTGAAGTCTACGTCAATCATCTGCGCAAAAAACTGGGCAAGGAAATTTTTCGCACATTGCGCTGGCAAGGATATTTGTTTACCCCAGGAGAAAAAAAATGATCCATCGCCATTCAATAAAAAAAAACTTGACCATGTCAATTATTGTCAGCTTGTCAGGCATGTTCTTGTTGTTTTGGCTGGTGGTGAGCACTGCTTTAAAAGAACTCACCGCAAGTTATTTGGAAAATCGGATGGATTTGGAAATATCAAGCATTCTTGCCGAACTTTCCCTGGATGCGAATGACACCATCACTTTGAATGAGAAGCACGTCGATGCATTGTTCCATTTTGCGTTTTCCGGGTACTACTACCAAATCACCTTGCAAGGATATGGAGAACCGCAGATCCTCCGTTCCCTCTCTCTGGGTCAGTTTACTCTACTCCTGCCCACCTTGCCGACAGGAAGCAAGGCGCGTGTTTTCATCAAAGGGCCCAGGGAAGAAAATCTGCTCTCCCTGGTGAAGACGATCCCTTTGCGAGAAAAGCAATTGACTATTGCGGTGGCTGAGGATTTGACGTCTGTCGAGAATGATTTGGATAAATTTCAATGGCTGTATGCATTGCTTTCTGTGTTTTTTCTTGGATTGTTGACGTTGATCCAAGTCGTGGCCGTGCGTCGGGCCATTTTGCCCATTGAAAAAATTCACCAAGACGTCATCCAACTGGAAATGGGGCGGATCAGCAAATTGCGAGATAATGTCCCAGAGGAGATGGAGAAGGTGGTAGATCAGATCAATCGTCTCCTCCTGCGAATGGAACATCGACTGGTGCGGTCCAGATCAACCATAGCCAACCTTGCGCATGCATTGAAAAGCCCTCTGGCCGCATTCTCTCAAATCGTCAATCACCCTGCCCTGGATGCTGATACAGGCGTGCGTGATGAACTGGAAACACGCCTGTCAGGTCTCAACGAGTTGATCGAACGTGAATTGCGAAGAGCACGCCTGGCTGATCATCCCCTGTCTGGCAGTTTTTTTTTCCCGGAACAATCCATAGGTTCTTTGGTACGCACTTTAAAGAACATCAATTTCCAGAAAAAAATTGATGTTGAGTTGGATTTTTCGCCGGGCATCACCTTGCCGTTCGATCAAGAAGATATGACGGAAATGTTTGGAAATTTGCTGGACAATGCCTTCAAATGGGCGAAAGGCAGGATCAGCGTGACACTGGAGGAGATGGAAATGGAAACGCACATATGGATAGAAGACGATGGGCCAGGTGTCAACCTGGAAGAGATTGAACGACTGACCCAGCGCGGCGTGCGGTTTGATGAAACACAGCCAGGTCATGGACTGGGGCTTGCCATTGTCCGGGAAATCGTCAATGGCTATTCAGGCACAATCCGACTGATGCGCTCTCCCGCTCTGGGTGGATTTCGAGTGGAGATATTACTGCCATTTCCTGGCCTTGATCATCGTTGCAGGCCCTGAGCCCATGCCATTACACACAAGTCTGGTCCATCTCCAGATCAAAACTGTTGCAGGGGTCCGGGGACCGTGACAGTCCCCGGCGGGGGTTGGGGGCGGACACCCAAAAGTGTTATCACAAAACATTTTTTGAACAAATGGTCTCTATTCGGGGCTTCGCCCCGGACCCCACCAGCGGCTTTGCCCCTGGACCCCACCGGGGGAGATAATCTCCCCCTGACCCCCATGAATAATAACAGATTTTTGAGATGTGTATAACGGGATGCGGGGATAATCCCCCTGGACCCGTAGCAATGAAAAGGATCTGGTGGTGACGGGGTCAGCGGACATGATACTGCCGGTGTCATATCCTGACCGACTGCAAGGTCTGCCGCAGGGCATGGGCGCCCTGGTTCATCTGCTCGATCTGTTCGACCACCGGCTGGCTCAACTGGTTCAGCACCTGCAGGGACTCCTCCACCTGATCCATGGCCGACGCCATCTCCGCCCGGCCCGGCACCTCCTCGGGCAACTGCTGCATGGCCGCCCGCACCGCCAACACCCCCGCCTGCATGGTCTGGGTACTGTCCTCCAGGGTCAGGGCCATGTTGCCAAACTCCTCCGCCGACCAGTCCAGGGTCTTGGTATGCACCGACAGGGTGTTGACCATCCCGGCCAGGGCCAGTTTCATGCGGGTGAAGGCCAGGGAGATCATGCCGAACTCCCAGAACCGGGTCGTCAGGGAGGGAGAGGGAGCCAGATCCAACCGCATGATGCGCTCCACCTCCCGACCCAGATGGGCCAGGGGTTGGGTGATCAACCGCCCAAGCAATATGCCCACCCCCAGCATGAGACCGATACTGGCCAGGGCAATCAACAGACTTTGGTGCATCTCCTTCTTGACTTCGCCCAGAAAGTCATCCTCGGGAATCACCACACCCACCGTCCAGTTCAGCCCCAGCTCTGTCGCAAAAGGCTGGTAAAACCCGTAGTAGCGCTGCTCCCCCACGGAGAAGGAGACCACCCGTTCCTTCGACAGGGCAAAGGGCTGCTCCCCGGTCAAATCCAGCGCGGCCCGCACGGCGGCATAAGAGGCCACCGCGGCCGGGTCGGAAACGGCGCGGATATGGTTCAGGGCCACCGCATCACCGGCGCTGTCCGCCTTGGCCAGCACCTCCCCGTAGTTGGACAACCCCACCGTCTCTCCCTTGGCGTTCAGAATAAAGGCCCGACCGTGCTTCATGATTTCCAGGTCACGCAAAAAATCGGAAACAGCCTGCAGGCTGATGTCGATGCCACACACCCCGGCCACCTGACCGGACCGCAACACCGGTGCCGAAACGGTAATGCCCACCTGCCGACTGACCACCCCCCGATATTTTTCTTCCCACGCGTAGACATCGGTCCAGAACAACTTGCGCTGGTCCCGGGCCCCCACGTACCAGGGACGCAACCTCGGGTCATAAATCTTGATCGGATCAAGCTCGCCACGCACCAGTTGATCCTGCTGCGTGTCCTGCTCGTACCACTGGGTCTCCAGGTAGGGTGCCAGCCCCTGGGCCACGGTCTGGCGCTCCTGTTCGGTGTTCCGGGGGTGGCGCGCCCACTGTTCCAGGATCTGTCGACTGGCAGGGGTGTCATCCTTGCGCGCAATCACCCGCACATGGATGGTGCCATCCTGCTCCCGCTTGTTCAGCCAGTGATTGCCCTGCTGATCTCCGTAATAGACCAACCCGAAATAGGGAAAAAGCCGCAACTGCTCACGACTGGTGCGATAAAAAAAATCCAGAAAACCGTTCGCATCCCCTCCCGAACGGGCGCGATCCTTCTGCCAGACCGTGGCATTCATCCGTACCGCATGGGCCGCGGAGTCCAGATAATGGCTGGTCTTGTCCACCACCCGCTGGCTGACCCGGGTCATCACCTCCTCCGCCAGGGACCGGATCGACGCAGTCGCCGAACGGTGCGTGATGAAGATGATCAGCAACGCCACCACACCGATCAGCAGGCAAAAGATGACCGGTAAAAAAATGCGCAAACGAATGCGCAGCCGACCCGGTACCGCATTGCGGTTGACGGCAGGATCGATACAATCGGCGGCATGGGACTGGGACATGGCAAGCGGGACCTGTCAGAAAAGGGGTTGCACTACCGTAAAAGTTCCTTGCGGCGCACAATGTTTTCCCGTTGCACATAGGAAACCAGTGCGTTGATCTCCAGAGACACCTGATGACTGTCCACCAGGAACTGGGTGCGAAAAATTTGCTCCCCGTCTTTTGAAACAGCACCCAGCACCACCGCCTCCACCGCCACCTTGCCAGCCGGATAGGTGATGGTCATTTGCACGCGGGAGTGGTCGGCAATGGTCGGGGTGGCGCCGGTCGGATAAAAGGCCACCCCGCCGGAACTGATGTCACGAAATTTGGCCTCAAAGACGATACCGGACGGTCGCACGACGGAGGCGACAATCTCCATGTTGCGTGCCACGGGCGTCCGCACCGCCAACCGCTGCTGGGGTTTTTGCCGCAGGTTTTTGGGAAACGCCAGACAAATTTTCCGGGCCGGGGTGATCCGTTCCAGGGTGCTGACACCCTCTAGCAAATGAAATTTGGAGGCAAACTCCACCCGGACTTCGCTGGCGCTGCGAATTTTCAGATTGCCGATGGGAGGGTCCAAAGGCGCCAGCAACAGGAATCGTCCCTCTTCCAGATAGTTCTTGCTCTCCAGTATCTTCCCCAGCTCATTCTCCACCAGTTCCCACTCAAAATGCGTGTAGTAGGAAAAAGAAGAGTTGCCCAGCAGGACCCGCACCGGAAATTTTTCTTCGAGCACCGTCACGAGCAACGGCACCATCTCGGCCACGGAGTCGATGACGCCCTCCTTGGGTGGTGCGGACACAGCGGACTCTTCCGGTGCCTTTTTCTTGAAAAGTCCGAACAATCCCTTGCCTGAGCTGGTGCCTGCCTCTGCCATTTATTCTCACGCCCCTTGATGCCCACTCCCTGTCCCGGCGTCTGCGTCACGCCATGCCATCCACCGGGTCGGGCCCGGTCTGCCCCGGTCATTCCCGCTTTGCTTCCTCAACCTGTTCCACTGTAAAACCGGCATCGACAATCATGCGCATGACCTCCTCGGTACTCTGTCCGCCCACGTTCAGGTAACCGGCACTGAACAGGCCGTTGGCCGGATAGAGGGCCAGGGGCGACAGGGAACGCAGGTGCACCTCGCGCCCGCCGGCGGCACGCAACTCTGCATCGGGATTGAGAAACCGAAACAGACACAGCACCCGCAAACATTTTTCCGGGGTCAAGGCATGCGCCACATCTCCCAACCGGTTGCCCGGCACATGGACATAAAAATTGATGGGGATGGAGCGCGCCTGCAATTGGCGCAAGGCATCGGCCACGGTCCACAGATCCGCCGGGGATTCACCCATGCCGACGATCAAACCGCTGCACACTTCCAGTCCCGCTGCCCGCGCCGCCTGCAGGGTGGCCAGGCGGTCCCGGTAGGTATGGGTATGGCAGATCGCGCCGTAATGGGTCTCCGCCGTGTTCAGGTTATGATTGTAGCGGTCCAGCCCCGCCTCTTTCAGGGTGGTCGCCATGGCCTGGTCGATAAATCCGGCCGAGAGACAAACCTCCATGGGCCAACGCGCCTTGATGCGACGCACCAGTCCGGCCATCCAGGTCAGACGGTCCGGATGGGGCCCCCGCCCCGACAACACCATGCAATAACGAAACGCCCCCGCCTGACAGGCATGCCCGGCATCCGCCAGGATCTCCTCTTCGTCCTTGGCACGGTAACGCTCGATGGGGGCCTCGCTGGTCGCCGACTGGGCACAGTAATGACAATCCTCCGGACAATAGCCGTTCTGGACATTGTTCAGGATGTGCACCCGCACCCCCCGGCCAAAATAGTGACGCCGTACCCGAAAGGCCGCCTGCAACAGTGGCAACAACTCCAGGGAGTCATCCTGCAGCAGACGCACACCGTCCGCCTGCCCAAGAGGCACGCCCCGCAGGGCATCTTCTGCCAGACGATGGTAATAATGGGAATCACGACCAGTCATGGTTTTGTCATATCGTTGCCAAAGCCGTTGCGGAAGAGCGAACCCCGTCCGTGCCGTCCGGCGGCGCCCGAACGATCACCCCGAGCACTGTACACCAAACAGACGGGTTGGGAACGGGATTTTCTAGCAAGAGCAAGACCAGATCAACGGCCTGGATCATCGTTCCATCCAGCAGAGCATCAAAACTGGCCAGTCTGCCTGCGGCGCATGTTGAAAAAGCCGCAGCAAAAAGCGGCTGCGGCTTTCTTGAAAAGCCACAGCAAAATCCCAGGGCTCTGCCCTGGACCCGCCAGGGGGGTGACCCCCCTGGACCCGCAATTCCTGTATGGTGTTCCGGAGGTGAGCGTGGGCGAAACGGTGATCAGGGTCAAAAAAGGGGATGGGCTGTCGAGTCGCATTGAAAAATGCCGTCGCTTGCTCTACCTTGACCGGGCTTGAGCACTCCCGGCCATCTTTTTGTGAAGAACCGCTCGCCATGTGGATTGAAATCGGCCATTTTGCTGCCATCATTGCCTTTTTGCTGGCCATCACCCAGAGCAGCGCCGCCGTGGTGGGTATCACCCTGGCCCGGCCAGCCTGGGTGCGGGTCAGCGGACGGGCCGCACTGGCCGTGCTGGCCCTGCTGACCCTCGCCGCCGGCACACTGGTGGCCGCCTTTCTCACCCACGATTTTTCCGTGCGCTATGTGGCCGAACACGCCTCCCTGGAATTGCCGGTCTTCTACCTGGCCACCGCCCTGTGGGGGGGACACGAAGGTTCCCTGCTGCTGTGGGCCTGGCTGCTCGCCCTGTTCAACGCCGTGACCGTCTGGCGCCACTGGTCGACCCATGCCCGCTCCATGCCCTGGATACTGGCCATCCTCGGCGGTCTGCTGGCAGGATTTTTGACCCTGATCCTGTTTCTCTCCAGCCCCTTTGATCGCCTGAACCCGGCACCCGCCAACGGGCGAGACCTCAACCCCCTCCTCCAGGACCCGGGCATGGTGTTCCATCCCCCCTTCCTGTATATGGGCTATGTCGGGTTTGCCATTCCCTACGCTTTCGCCATGGCCGCCCTGATAACCGGACAGGCCGATGAAGATTGGATCCTGGCCACCCGGCGCTGGACCCTCTTTGCCTGGATCACCTTGACCATCGGCATCGTCTTCGGCGCCTACTGGGCCTACTACGAACTGGGCTGGGGCGGCTACTGGGCCTGGGACCCGGTGGAAAATGCCTCCTTCATGCCCTGGCTGACCGCCACCGCCTTCCTCCACTCGGTCATGGTGCAGGAACGACGCGGCCTGTTCAAAACCTGGAACCTGTTTTTGATCATCACCACCTTTTCCCTCTCCCTCCTGGGCACCTTCCTGGTGCGTTCCGGTGTGCTCTCCTCGGTCCACGCCTTTGCCAGCGATCCGGGACGGGGTGTCTACATTCTCGTTTTCATGGCCATCCTGCTGTTTTTTTCCTTTGGCGTGCTGGTGTTCCGCTCCGACCTGTTGCGCACCACCATCCATCTGGAAAGCCCCCTGTCCAAAGAGTCGGCCTTCCTGTTCAACAATCTCCTGCTGGTGGTGGCCGCCTTGACGGTCCTGCTGGGCACCCTCTATCCCCTGGCCGTCGAAACCCTCTCCGACGCCAAGGTGTCGGTGGGGGCCCCCTACTACAACAAGGTATTCATCCCCATCATGCTGGGCATCCTGCTGTTGATGGGCATCGGTCCCCTGATGCCCTGGCGCCGGGCCACCCCGACCCGGTTGCGCCGCGATTTTCCCCTGCCCATCCTGCTCGGCGCGACCGGACTGCTGCTCGCCGCATGGCAACAGGTGGGCCATCCCTACGGCCTGGCCACGGCGGCCCTGATCTGTTTCGTCGTCGGCACCCATGGCCTGGACCTGTGGCGGGGCGTCCAGGCCCGCCTGGCGATCGGTTCCCCGGCCACCGACGCGCAACGACTCACCCCGCTGACCGCCCTGCGACAGTTGCTGCTCCGCCACAAACGGCGCTACGGCGGCATGCTCGTCCATCTGGGCGTCGTGGTCATGAGCGCCGGTTTTATCGGCTCCGGCCTGTTCCAGCAGGAGGTCGATCTGCCGCTCTCCCCCGGCGACTCCGTCAAACTGGGCGACTGGACCGTGACCCTCACCGCCATGGGCGAGGTCGCCAGACAGAACTGGACCGCCGTGGAGGCCGTACTGCAGGCCGAACGCAACGGCCAGACCATCACCCTGCGTCCCCAAAAACGTTCGTACGGCAAACGCACCCAGCCCACCACCGAGGCGGCCATCCATACGACCTGGCGTGAAGACCTCTATGTGGTGCTGGGCGATTCCACCCGGGAGAACACCTGGCATTTTCGCATCTACCGCAATCCCCTGGTCGCCTGGCTCTGGTGGGGAACGGGTCTCATGGTCGGCGGGGTGGCCTTCGCCATGCTGCAGGGACGGCGTCCGGTCAAGGGAGAAGCCGCATGAAAGCCCTCTGGCAAGTCGCCCTGCTGCTGACCATTACGGCCATCCTGGTACTGTTTGCCCTGGGCCTGCACAATGATCCCCATGCCATTCCCTCGCCCCTGCTCAATCGGCCCGCCACCGATTTTGCGGCACCGGACCTGGATGGCCAACCGCTGCGCCTGTCCGAACATCGGGGCAAATGGGTCCTGGTCAACTTTTGGGGCTCCTGGTGTGTCAGTTGCGTGGCAGAACATCCTTATCTGCTCGAATTGGCAAAAAAAACCCGCAACCGCACCGATTTTGTCATCCTGGGCGTCGATTTCAAGGATACCCTGGAAGGGGCCAGGCAGTTCCTGGCCCGGCACGGCAACCCCGGTTACCGGCATGCCTTTGACCCGGGACAAAAAATTGCCATCGACTGGGGGGTGTACGGCGCACCCGAATCCTATCTGGTGGACCCGGGCGGGGTGATCCGGCTCAAACAGACCGGCCCCCTCTATCCCGGCTGGTTCGAGCGGGTCGCCCTGCCCCTCATCCAGGCCGCCCCCACCCCGGGAGGTACACCATGAGGACTGCCCACACGGTCCGGGCCATGCTCGCAGCCCTGCTGTGGCTCGCCATCCCGGTCGATGCCGCCCAGCGTGACGAAGATCCCAGCGAGGCCGTGGTCAGGACCATTGCCCGGGAGCTGCGCTGTGCCGTCTGTCAGAATCAGTCCGTCTATGAATCCAATTCCGACCTGGCCAAGGATATGCTGGTCATCATCCGCGACAAGGTGCAGGCCGGCGAAACAGCAGCCGCCATTCGCGACTATTTTTTTCAGCGGTACGGGGATTACATCTACCTGGAACCCACCGGGACAGGCAAAAACAGGATATTATGGTGGGCTCCCTGGCTGGGACTGCTGCTCGGCCTCATCGGCTTGTGGACCGCGCTGGCCCGCTGGCGCCGCTCGCCATCCACGCCGGACGGCACAGAACCGGCGGTCACGGCAGAGGTCAAACACCGCATCCAGAAAGAACTGGAGCGCATTGAAGTCTGACCCCCCTCGGATCTGGACCGCCATGGCCCCGCCGCCCGCTCATGCCCCGGGCAGGGTGCTGACAGGAATGTGGACCTTGATCATCGTCTCGTCCATGCTCACATCAGGGCACTATGCCGGGATTGCGGGTCCAGGGCAGCGCCCTGGGATTTTGCTGTGGCTTTTCAAAAGAGCCGCAGCCGCTTTTTGCTACGGCGTTTTCGGCATGCGCCGCAGGCAGGCTGGCGGGTTTTGACACCCTGTTGGACGAAACGATGATCAAGGCTGAAATGTGGGATTATCATTCTCCCATCCACGACAATTGAAGGGTTGCTGTTTTGTTCGTTAATCAGTAGAATCGAACTGACTTTGAGAATCATTATTCGATACCCGACCAGGAATGGGCCGGTTGTTGCGAGGAGGCGTTGTCGTGTATTTCCAAACATGGGCCAGTCTGGAGGCTGGCAAAAAAGGACTGGTTGTGGCCATGACGTTGTTGATGCTGCTGGTTTACGCCCTCGGCATCTATGGCAGTGCCTCGGCCCTGATGACCAACAGGATTGCTGCGGAACACCATCATCTGGCCAGAATGAGCCCGACCCAGGTGGAACCGGGCCATACCCCGCCCGATCCCCTGCCGGCCGAGGGCACCTTTACCAATGTGAAGGTGGGCACCTATATCGACAACATTGACAGCCTGTTGATCCGGGATTCGGTCTGGAGCGCCAATTTTTATCTCTGGTTCCATTGGACCGGTCCGAAAGAGCTGGACCCGGGCAGCAAGTTTGTCATCGTCGACGGCACGATCACCAAGAAGGATCTCCTGGAGGAGTATCACGGCGACAACAACGTCCACTATCAAAAATACCGGGTATCTGCGAAATTTTTGAAATTTTTCGATACCATGCGTGTCCCGATCGAGGGGCACATGCTGAACATATACATTGAGGACGGGGCCCGCGACGCCACCAAGCTGCGCTATGTGCCGGACTCGACTTCCAATATCAGCTCCCGTGCCAGGATACCGGGTTACAGGATTATCAAAGCGGCCAATACGGTCAAGCCCCACACCTACAAATCAGCCTATGGCGACCCGAGAAGGGCTGATGGCGACAAAAAGACCTACACGCAATATGTCGTGGGGATCGACATTCAGCGGAGCAATCTGGGGGTTTATGCCAAAATTTTTGTCTCCCTGTTTGCCGCGCTGGCGTTGGCCTTGTCCAACTTTTTCATCAAGCCGTCCGATGTGGGTCCGCGTTTTTCCCTGCCGTCGGCCGCCTTTTTTGGCGCGGTGGCCAACTCGTACGTCGCCAATTCGATCCTGCCCCCCTCCGGCTCGTTTGGCCTGGTCGATTATGTGGCCGGCTTTGGCATGGGCACCATTTTCCTGACCATCGCCCTCTCGCTGATCTCCAACTATCTGTTCGTGAAAAAGGACGACAAGGGGCTGGCCTTCGTGCTGGACAGAACCATGTTTTTTGTGGTGGCCATCTGCTGTGTGGCGGCCAATATTATTATACCGTGGAGTGCGCTGGGATAAGGCACACTGACAGTTCTGGGGGCATTGACCCGGGTGCAATGCCCCCGCAAGGGCACCGGACACCGCGCAAACCGGACGGCGCGCGCCGTGTTCGACTGCTGCGACAACACGGACGGTTCCGTGCAAACAATCAACAGGTGATGGAGTGGACAACATGAAACGGAATTTGATGATGACGTTGGCCCTGATGGCCGGTTTGGCGATGGCGGGCGGCATGACGGCGGGCACGGCCCAGGCCGATGCGGATGACATGAAGTGGATTGCCAAGTGTCTGAAGGACAATGCCGACGCCAAAGTGGCGCCAGAAGTGATCAGCGCCTATTGTACCTGCATGAACGGCAAAATGGATGCGAATGAAACCCGGTCGATCTCCACCTGGGAGAAGAGCCATCCCAAAGAGATGGCCGAATGCGAGCGTCAGTCCGGCTGGAAATAATGGTCTGACCCGCAGCACAACACACAGAGGCCGCCCCCCGGGGCGGCTGTTTTGTTGGCAAACAGTGAGCGGCTTTGATCATCGTTTCGTCCAACGGGTGTCAAAACCCGCCTGCCTGCGGCGCATGTCGAAAACGCCGCAGCAAAAAGCGGCTGCGGCTCCTTTGAAAAACAACGGCAACAGCAACGGCAAAGTCCCAGGGCGCTGCCCTGGACCCGCCAGGGGGG
>JAMOAX010000230.1:0-3103 GCA_039908555.1 Magnetococcus sp. DMHC-8 | reverse complement strand
AACACCAGCCCTGCCCCCACGAATGCCGGGGGGGCAGGCCGGTCGGGGACAAAGGGCGGGGCCAGCCCTTTGGCTTTGGGCATCAACACCCCCGTATCGTTGAACCGGCCCGCCGTCAGGATGGGCAGGACATCCGGGGTGAGCTTGTCGGGGGGTTCGTAGCCGATCGGGTGGGTGGTCAACACCGGCCGGGGCGATGGACAGGCCGCCAGCACCTCCAGCAGCAGGGTGTCCCAGCCTGGCGCAAAGCGGCTGTGACTGTCAACCTGCAGATAGTACTCCTCGCCCTGCCACAGTTCGGACTGGATGCGGCTGCGTGCCCAGCAGACCCCCAGACTGCTGTCCGCCTCCACGGTGATACCCCGCACCTGGTCGGACCGTTCCGGCGGCACGCGACACCACTCGACCGGATCATCGGGGGCCACCTGCCACAATACCCCGGCACACACCCGGTCGGGATGAGCGGCCTTGGCAAACAGGTCCGCCAGCGTCCAGGGACACTCGCTGTCCCGGTAACTGGCGACAGAGACAAAAATACGTGCAGCAGCAGTGGGTGGTACAGTGTCCATGATCAACCTGGTTGCAGGATCAGAGGTCTTGATTTTTTATGCAACACAACAACCATTCGCGATTTGTCATCATCTTTCGTGAAAGCCGCCGCTCGTGGCCCGGAGCAAAGCCATGAACATCCCTTTCAGAATGGTCTTTTCTCCCAGCAGAATGTCCACCTGGGCCTGCATGCCCGACAGGATGGGGTGCTTGCCGGGCTGGTCGCCGACAAAGTAACGGGTCAGCGCCACTCCGCCCCGATAATAGGGCGTGTTCTGCTCGTCCATCAACACGCCGGGCGACAGGGTGACCAGCTTGCCCGAGATGGTGCCAAAACGGGAAAATTCATAGCTGCTGATCTTGACCACCACCGATTGTCCGGTGGTCACCCGACCGATTTCGCTGGGGGGGATGCGCACCTCCACCTCCAGGTAATCCTCCACCGGCACAACACGCATCAGGGGCTCACCCGACTGCACCACGGTGCCGGGAATATGCACCCGCAACTCCTGCACGATGCCGCGAATGGGGGCCCGCACCTCGGTCCGTTCGACGCGGTCCACCATGCGCGTCAACAACTCCCGAACCTGCGCCACTTCATTGACAAGCACGGTCAGCTCATCATTGGCCGCCCGGTAGGTGTCCGCCACCATCTTTTTGCGCCGCTGCTGGGTCTCCTGCAGGGCACCCTGCATGTTTTCGATCTGCTTCTTGAACCGCTCTATCTCACCCTGGGCAACAATGTGGGCCCGGACGGTTTCCAGGTAGATCAGACGGGAAATGGCCTGCTGTTCCACCAGTTCCTTGCGAATCTTTACCAGGGCGCCGGTCACCTCGAACTGCCTGTAAGCCCCCTCCAGCTCCTCTTTTGCCTGATCGATATCCGCCTGTCGCTGGGCAATCTGACTGTCCAGCACCGACAGGTTGTCCTGCAGGGCCTTTTTCTGGTTCTGGTATATCTCCCATTGCTCGACGTTCTGAGGGTCCTTTTGCAGCTCCGTCAAATACTCCCTGGCCCGTTTGCCCTCGGCGAGAAAGGCCCGCAAACGCAAGGCCCTGGTCTCCAATCCCCGCAGGCGCACCTGGGTCTGCTCCCGTTCCGGCACCGTCTGATTGCTGTCCATGCGCAGCAGGACCTGATCCTTGTCCACCAACTGGCTGTCCTGCACCAGCACCTCGGCCACGATCCCCCCTTCCAGATGCTGGACAGTCTGGACCGATTTTTTCGGAATGACCTGGCCCTGGACGTGCGCCACCTCCTTGACGTTGGTGACGCCGGCCCAGATCAGCAACGACAACATGGCGCCCGCAATCAACCAGACCGTGTCACGTACCAGAGGCGGCGCGCCTGATTCACGCACATTTCCCATATCCGCCATCACCCGGATCAGGGTGGGATTGTCTGTTGACTTGCGCGCAGTCATATACTACGATTGACCCCGGTCGTGACGGTCTGGCGGTTTATCCTTTGTTTGACAATCTCTTCGCTGATGGTTACCTGGTCTTAGGCAATTTTCAAGCCAACTAACGGAAACCCTTGAATGTGTGCTGCCAGTCGGTCCATGCAACAGGTACAACCGTCGTGCGCCACCGCCGCCAATCACGGCCTTCACAGCCTGTCCATGACACCCCCGGGCCGGGACCGTTGGCGCGGGATGCGGGTCTGGTTCGGTGTGTGCTGTCTGGCGGGCAGCCTGGGGTGGTGGCAGACCCCTGGCGCTGCGCCGGGCTCCACCGGAGTACACACCTTCTGGGCCGCCGTGGACAATGCCCAGTCCCGCAGTCCCATCCTCCAACGCCAGGCTGCTGCCATGCGGGCCGCGCGGGAGTCCGAGCCCCAAAGCCTAGCCAAACTGCTGCCCACCGTTTCGGTATCGGCCTCCAAAGTCCTGAATGAAAGCACCTATTACCGCAAACTGAACGCCACTGCCAGCAATGAACCCACCCAGGTGGGACTCACCGTCACCCAACCCATCCTGGATTATGCCAACATGGTGGGACGGGAGCAAAGCCTGCCGCACATCGAGGCCGCCGTCGCCGATCTGGATGCCGCCCGCCGGGATTTGGTGGTCAAGACGGCCACCCTGACCTCCAACTGGCTGGAGGCCAGGGAGGTTTATGAGCTGTCGGACCGGTACGCCCAGGTGACGGCCCGCCATGCCCATGTCGTGGGTGTGCGGTTCCGGGCCGGGGAATCCACGGAAACCGATGTCCACGAATCGGAATCCCGGGCCTCCCAGGCCGATGCCAGCCGTACCAATGCCCGCAATGTACTGGACAAGGCCGCCGCCAGCTTCATGGAGGTGGTGGGCGAACTGCCATCCTCCCAACTGCTGTTGCCGGAATTCA
Source organism: Magnetococcus sp. DMHC-8 (assembly GCA_039908555.1). Classification (GTDB taxonomy): domain Bacteria; phylum Pseudomonadota; class Magnetococcia; order Magnetococcales; family Magnetaquicoccaceae; genus Magnetaquicoccus. The sequence goes on along the minus strand of JAMOAX010000230.1, from coordinate 205 downwards.
ACTGGCAGGACCCCCCGCATTTCGAGGCACGGCTGGCAGAGTTCATCGAAGGACGGGCCGATATCCGGGCGGCCCGGGCCCGGGTGCAGGAGGCGAGCGTCACGACCCGGGTGCGCCGCGCCGAGCATGCCCCCACGGTGCGTTTTACCTATTCTGCCACCCATGTCTGGGATTCGGAGATGGGAGGGCCGCTGGGCCCCTCTTC
>JAMOAX010000229.1:0-3108 GCA_039908555.1 Magnetococcus sp. DMHC-8 | reverse complement strand
GGGGGGTCACCCCCCTGGCGGGTCCAGGGCAGCGCCCTGGGACTTTGCCGTTGCTGTTGCCGTTGTTTTTCAAAGAAGCCGCAGCCGCTTTTTGCTGCGGCGTTTTCAATATGCGCCGCAGGCAAGCTGGCGATTCTGGAACGGCTTGTACCTGTCAATTGAGCTTTGTTACCCCACTAGAACACATCAGAACTGTCGGTGATTTGCGGGGCAGGGGGGGGACCCAGTACCACATTGGCCTGAATCCGGGCGGAGGCTTCCCCACGCACCGATTCGTCCACATAGCTTTTCGAGGAGGAGCGCACAGCAGCGGTACTGGCCCACTTGATATGGCTCAACAGGTCGCTTTTGTTGTGGGCTTTCAGGATGCCCACCTCCTTGCGGAGTCCGGGACTGACAAATTTCAGGAGTTCACCCTCGTCATAATGGCTTTCGTCGCCGATGGCGACGGCCAGACGGACCGCTTTCAAGCCCCAGGGAATGGCGTCCAGTTCCTGAATGACCCGGTCGTACTCCTCCCCGGCGTCGGTGCAAAAGCCGTCCGAGATGAGAATGCAGACCGGGGGCAGACCCCGTTCGGGCATCCGGGCAATATCCAGTTGCTGGACCAGCAGGCGAATGGCCTGGGAGGTGGCCGTGGCGCCATCCGGTTGCAGTTCCGGCCAGGCAAAGCGGCCCAGCGGGACCGGTACCGGGCCCACATGCCAGTCCGCCGTGGTGGAAAAACGAATGGCGCGCATCTCCACCCGCACCTCCGGGTGGTCTTTTACCACCTCCTCGATCTCCGGCAACACCTCTCGAACGGCCTGATTGAGGGTTGCCATCTTGGTGCCGGCCATCGAGCCCGAACAGTCGGCCAACCAGAAAAAGTGCAAGGTGCGTTTGGCCACTTCCCCGGCGGGGACCGGACGTCCTGTGTTCATGGGCTTGCCAACCTCCTCAATGGGCAATCTCCGTGACGCGCATCTCGCGGATCACGGTAACCTTGATCTGGCCAGGATAGGTGAGTTCCGTCTCCACCTTCTGGGCGATCTCCCGGGCCAGCATCATGGCCCCTTCGTCCTGGACACGGTCGTAGCTGACAATGACGCGCAACTCCCGACCGGCCTGCACGGCAAAACATTTTTCCACGCCATCAAACTGGGTGGCAATCTGCTCCAGGCTCTCCAGCCGCTTGATATAGGTTTCCACATTTTCCCGGCGGGCGCCGGGCCGGGCGGCAGAGAGGGCATCGGCCGCATTGGTCAGCGGACCATAGACGGAGGTGGGCTCGATCTCGAAATGGTGCGACCAGATGGCATTGACCACGATGGGGTTTTCCTTGTACTTCTTGGCAAACTGGCCGCCGATGACCGCATGGGAACCCTGGATTTCATGATCCACTGCCTTGCCGATATCATGCAACAGCCCGCACCGCCTGGCCAGATTGCCATCCAGGCCCAGCTCTTCCGCCATGATGCCGGCAAAAAAGGCCACATCCACCGAATGGGCCAGCACGTTCTGGGTATAGGAGGTGCGAAATTTCAGGGTGCCCAGCAGGCGCACGATTTCCGGATTGACCTCGTTCAGACCGACATCGAAGATGGCCCGTTTGCCTGCTTCGCGGATCTCCTGCTCGATGGTCTTGGTGGCTTTGCGCACCACGGCCTCAATGCGGGCGGGGTGGATGCGACCATCGGTAATCAGCTCCTCCAGGGCCAGACGGGCCACCTGGCGGCGTACGGGATTGAAGCCGGAGATGACCACGGCCTCCGGCGTGTCGTCGATGATCAGGTCGCAACCGGTCGCCGCCTCCAGGGCGCGAATGTTGCGGCCCTCCCGACCGATGATGCGTCCCTTCATTTCCTCCGAGGGGAGAGGCACCACCGATACGGTTTTTTCTGCCACGAATTCACCAGCATGGCGCTGGATGGCCGTGGCGATGACCTCCTGGGCAGACTGACTGGCCCGCTCCCTGGCCTCCTCTTCCAACTGTCTGAACAGCCGCCCCGACTCCCGTCTGGCACTCTCCTCGAACGAGGAGAGCAACTGCCGTCTGGCCTCCTCTTCCGACAGGCGGGCCACGGCCTCGAGACGCCGGTGGGCATCCTGCATCGTCTCCTGCACCTTGATGGCGGCCAGTTCCAGTTGCTTTTTTTCTTCGTCCAACTGGGCACGGCGTCGTTCCTGCTCGCTCTCCCGCTGGTCCAGATGATCAAACTTCCGGTCGAGCTGTTCTTCCCGTTTGTCCAGACGGCGCTTTTGCCGATCCATCTCCCGGTCCTGTTCCCGGAATTTGTGCTCCACCTCCTCCTGTACCCGCAGGCGTTCCGCCTGCATCATCAGCTCGATTTCCCGGGCGGCCACGGAGGCCTTCTCCTCGGTGGCCCGCAGCAGATGCTGCACCTGTTCCTCCTTCTGCTCGAACAGATCGTCGCGCACCTTGCGCTGCTGGAAGTTGAACGCCAGCACGGCGCCGCCCCCGACCAGTATGCCAAACAGCAAGACCAGTATGTCCATGCAAAACGAACTCCCCAGCACCGCACAACCCCGGTGGGTGATTGGCGGTGGCATCTAGCGATAAGTGTGGGCCCGGGCCCCCGTGCCAGAGCAGGTCAGACAGACCCGCTCCGTGATCACCCGGTCCATGGGCATGTCATGGGCCCCATGGGGGAGTGCCGGAACCTCCTGAAAATGGTAGGCCAGACCCACCAGCAACGGCGATCGGTCGGCAGCCCCCGGTGCACGGGCCAGACAACGGTCATAATAACCCCCGCCGTAACCCAACCGCCAACCCTGCCGGTCGAAGGCCACGAGGGGCAAATACAGCACATCCAGATCGGTCACCGGGCAGACCTCCCGGACCTGGTCAGGGCCGGTCAGAGGAGAGGATGCAACCTCCTCCGGCGCAACGGGCGGTCTCAGCAGGGGCTCGCGAATGCCAAAGGAACCCACAACCAGAGGATCATGATCCCGATACCGGACAAACTGCAGGGTGCGCGATGGCCGATGGACAACGGGCAGAAAAACGGCCTTTTCAGACAGGGTGGCAGCGAGGAGAAGAGCGGTGGGATCAACTTCGTTATCGGTAGACAGATACAGCCCAACAGCAGCGGCTCTCTGAAAGTG